>NZ_JBFBGN010000331.1:0-1931 GCF_040684675.1 Streptomyces sp. NPDC089915
CCGGCGTCCACGGTGTTCCAGCCGACGTGGTCGGCGTGGAGGTGGGTGTTGACGACGACGTCCACCTCCTCGGGGCGGACGCCGGCCGCCGCGAGACGGCGGGAGCCGGGGCGGGCGCCCTCGCGCAGCCGGTCGCCGGTGCGGCGGAAGGCGTGCTGGATGACGGGGCCGCCGGCGGTGGCCACCACGCTGACCACGCCCGCGCCGAGGATGGTCCCGTAGACGCCGAGCTTGGAGGCGAGCAGGGCGGCCGCGACGGTGGCGAGCGAACTGCCCGCGACCTGGGTCGCGCTCAGGTCGAGCTTCCTGCGCTCCGCGCCCCGGCCGTCACCCTCGGGAGCGCCCGGCTCGCCTTCCCTCACCGTCTTCTGACCCATCGCCATCCCCTGCGTGTCCTGCCCCTCGCGCTTCTCCTCTTCCAGCAGTTACTGACACCTGAGCGAAATGAGAAGTTCCGTTTCTGCGGATTCTGTGAAGCAGGACACCCCGAAACGGCCGCGTACGCAGGTGGACCGCCTTCCGGGCCCGATTCCGGGCAGGCCAACTCCCGCCGCCCGGGACAAGTTCGGCGGCGCGGCGGTCCACCCAGGTGGCCCGAATGGAGTACTGTGGCGAGCCCTGGGGCCGTCCTTCCTTTCGGATGTCCGGACTCGGGAGAGGGGGCCGGCTGACGGAGAAGCGGCGCTCAAGACCGGTGATGCCGCGGTATCGCACGGGCTCCTGCTGCGCACAGTAACCACTTGGTCACTGTGCGTGCCCAACAGGTAACCGTGCCATAACGTCGATCAAGGGCGCATGCCCGACACGCCGGTTTAACTCGGCAAGGTTGTGGCAGGCTGCACCCGGGCAGGCCACACTCGACTAGCGGAAGCAGCGACGCACGTGACGTCGGCAGGCACCACCCGGGAGGTCCCCATGCCCGAACTGCGTGTCGTGGCCGTCTCCAATGACGGAACACGACTGGTGCTCAAGGCTGCGGACAGCACGGAGTACACGCTTCCGATCGACGAGCGGCTGCGGGCTGCCGTGCGCAATGACCGCGCGCGCCTGAACCAGATCGAGATCGAGGTGGAGAGCCACCTCCGCCCCCGTGACATCCAGGCCCGCATACGGGCCGGTGCCTCCGCTGAGGAGGTCGCACAGCTCGCCGGCATCCCCGTCGACCGGGTCCGCCGCTTCGAGGGTCCCGTCCTGGCCGAGCGCGCCTTCATGGCCGAGCGGGCCCGCAAGACCCCCGTGCGCCGCCCCGGTGAGAACACCGGACCGCAGCTCGGCGAGGCCGTCCAGGAGCGGCTCACGCTGCGCGGGGCCGACAAGGACTCCGTCCAGTGGGACTCCTGGCGCCGCGACGACGGCACCTGGGAGGTCCTGCTGGTCTACCGGGTGGTGGGCGAACCGCACTCGGCGAGCTGGACCTACGACCCGCCGCGCCGGCTGGTCGTCGCCGTGGACGACGAGGCCCGCTCCCTGATCGGCGAGTCGGACGACCTGCCCTCGACCCCCGAGCCGAGCTTCCCCTTCGTGCCGAGGATCGCCCGGCTGCCGCGCGACCGGCCGCTGGACCGCACCCTCGACCGGCCGATCGAGCGGCCCGCGCCGCCGCCCGCGCCGGAGCCGGAGGAGGAACGGGACACGCTGACCAGCCTGTTGGAGGCCGTGCCCAGTTTCCGGGGCGACCTCGTGGTCCCCGAGCGGACCGACGTCGCGGACGAGGAGGCCGAGACCGAGGAGCCGCCGGCCGCGGCGGCCTCGGCCGGCGCCGGCTCGGCGTACGCGGACGTGCTGATGCCCCGTACGGTCGCGGGCCACCGCGAGCGGCTCACGGGGACGACGGACCGGCAGAGACAGGGAGACACCGGCATGGACGCTGGGCTCAAGCGCGAGCTGGAGGAGAAGGTCCGCTCCGGCGAGCGGCTGACGCGTGAGGACGG
>NZ_JBFBGN010000332.1:0-1919 GCF_040684675.1 Streptomyces sp. NPDC089915
GGCCTGTTCGGGGGCGGGGGTGAAGGCGGTGACGGAGCCGTCCGTGTGCTGGACGGTCACCACGCTCCCGCCGCCCGGGCCGGGCTGGTGCCACAGCCCGGCGAGGGCCGTCGCGGGGATCACCGCCGGCCCGCTCCCCGGGCGTCCGCCGCCTCGCCGGCCGCGCCGCAGGGCCCGCCGGTAGCCCGGGATGAGGAGGGCGGGGAAGGTCACCACGGCGACCAGGAAGAGGATGACGCCCGCGATGACCCCGCCGGCCCACTGCACCACCGCGATCAGGGCCCCGTAACAGAGCGCGACGAGGAACACCACCATCGAGGCGTCGACGGCGGCCTCCGGCCCGGCGTTCTTCCGCAGCAGGGTGAAGACGCCCAGCGAGGCGAGCATCACCAGCAGGGTGACGCATCCGGCGCCCTCGCCGAGGAAGGTGTCGGCGAGGGAGTCCTCGCCCCGGTCCGGTCCGGCGTCCGGCTCGACGGCGTAGCCGTGGTCATGGAACCGGACGGTGGACCGGCCGCCCGGCATGGCGTTCACGCCCTTGATCGCGTACATGACGATCACGCTAGCCGCAGCCTCGGACAGCTGTCCCCCGGGGTCCGCTTGCGGCCCAGGTCAGCGGCTTGCGGGCGCGTCGTCCACGGCGGCCGGGGCGTGAGAACCCGCACATTTTTGTCCCTTTTGACCAAAATCGCTGGATCCTTGTCTGCGGCCGTACCCAGCCCCCGCCCCCAGGAGAGACATGCGATTCGCACACCGCCTGCCCGCGCTGACGGGGGCCGCCGCACTCGGCCTCTGCCTGACCCTGCTCATCCCGGCGGGACACGCCTCCGGCGCCGAGGTGCCGCCGGGCGGCGCGGCCGAGGGCCTCGCCGGCGTGGCGGCGGAGGGGCAGACGGTGTCCACTTTCACGGTGCACTTCCCCGCCGCCCCCTACCGGACCGCGAACATCGGGCGCGCCGTCGAGCTGATCAACGGGTCGGTGGTGCGTCCCGGCGAGACCTGGAGCTTCAACCGGACGGTCGGCGAGCGGACCGAGGAGAACGGCTTCGTCGAAGGCATCATGATCAATGACGGCCGGTACGTGAAGGCCCCCGGCGGCGGTGTCTCCACCGTGGCCACCGCCCTGTACAACGCCGTGTTCTTCTCGGGCGCCGAGCTCGTCGAGCACGGCGCGCACTCCTTCTACATCGAGCGCTACCCCGAGGGCCGCGAGGCCACCGTCGCCTGGGGCACCCTCGACCTGCGCTGGAGGAACGACTCCGGCCACCCCCTCACCATCCGCGCCGCGTCCACCGACACCTCGGTGACGATCACCCTGCTCGGCACGAAGAGGTACGACGAGATACGCGCCGTCCAGGGCCCCCGCACCAAGGTCACCCCGCCGTCCAAGCGCGAGGCCTCCGGCCCGGACTGCGAGGCGCAGACCCCCCTCGAAGGGTTCGACGTGGCCGTGGACCGCGTGTTCGTCCGCCAGGGCGCCGAAGTCAAGCGGCAGACGTTCCGCACCCACTACACCCCGCGCGACGAGGTCGTCTGCGCCCCGGCGCCCTCGCAGAGCCCCTCCCCCACGGCGGGCCCGGCCTCCCCGGCGCCGCGGCCCGGCGCCGGCTGACCGGCCCCCGGGAGGGTCTGACGCGGGCGCTCCCCAGGTTGGCCGAAACCCGGACTCCCTGGCGCCCGCCGCCCTGACCTAGCCTGCGGTCCGAACCAGGACCGAAACCGGGGGGACCCACGTGACGCGGGAGACGAGGGCGCACGGACAGGGCAGGGAGGACGCCGGTCTCGACGCGGTGCTCTGGGGGTGCTGCCGCGCCGGGACCGGGTGGTTCTGGATGGCCCGCTACACCGCGTGGGACGCCACCGTACGGCGCACCGCGCACGGCTGGCGCGAGACGCGGGACGACGCGACCCGCGCGGGG
>NZ_JBFBGN010000333.1:0-1917 GCF_040684675.1 Streptomyces sp. NPDC089915
GGGAAGCCGGTCAGCTCCTCGACCTTGGTGACGGGCACGCCGGCCGCGGCGATCTTCGACGCGGTGGAGCCGGTCGAGACGAGCGCGACGCCCGCGGCCTGCACGAGGCGGGCGTCGACGACGGACGGTCGTCCGTCGCGCCACCGGTGTATCCGCTTGAGTTCTCCCGCGGCGGGTCACCGGGCCCACGGCGACCGCCAGGAAACGGGAGAACGGGGGTGCCACTCGTGCGGATCGGACTGCTCACCGAAGGTGGTTATCCGTATGCGGCCGGAGAGGCGGGGCTCTGGTGCGACCGGCTCGTGCGCGGACTCCCGCAGCACGAGTTCGAGCTCTACGCGCTGAGCCGCAGCGCCGAACAGGAGGAGCGCGGCCGGGTCCCGCTCCCGCGGCACGTCACGCGGGTGCGCACCGCCCCGCTGTGGGCCCCCGCCGACGACGGCCGGACCCACTCCCGGCGCGAGCGGCGGCGCTTCGCCGACAGCTTCGGGGAGCTGGTGCGCGGCATCTGCGACGGGGGAGCGCCGGCGGCCGGCCCCGCGCCGGCCGAGGCCTTCGCGGCCGGACTGTACGGGCTCGCCGGACTCGCCCGCGAACAGGGCGGCATGTACGCGGCCCTTCGCTCGGAGACCGCCGTGCGCGCCCTGGAGGCCGGCTGCCGGGCCCCGGGCGCGGGCCGGACCGTACGGCAGGCGCGGGTCCCCGACCTGTTGGAGTTCGCCGACGAACTGGAGCGGCTGCTGCGCCCGCTGTCCCTCGACTGGTACGGGGAGCCCGGACTCGGCGCCGTCGACGTCTGCCACGCCGCCGCCGGCGGGGTGGCCGCCCTGCCCGGACTGGTGGCCAAACGCTTCTGCGGGGTCCCGCTGCTGGTCACCGAGTACGGGGTGCGGCTGCGCGCCCACTACCTCGGCCGGGGTCCCGACGCCCGGCCCGCCGTCCGGGCCCTGCTCGCGGCCTTCCACGTCCGGCTGGCCGGGGAGATCTACGCCCGCGCCGACCTGCTGACCCCCGGCAACGCGCACGCCCGCCGCTGGCAGGAACGCTGCGGGGCGCCCCGGGAGCGGCTGCGGACCGTGTACCCGGGGATGGAGGCGGACCGATTCGCCGCCGTCGGCGAGGACACCGGCTGCGGGGACCCGGACACCCTGGTGTGGGTCGGCCGGGTGGAGCCCGCCAAGGACCTGATCGGCCTGCTGCACGCCTTCGCGGAGGTCCGCCGGGCCGCCCCGCGCACCCGGCTGCGGATCTTCGCCACGGCCGCCGCGCCCGGGTACCTGGCCGACTGCCGGTCGCTGGCCGCGCAGCTCTTCCCCGACGAGGCCGCCGACGCGCGGACGGTGGGGGAGAACCCCGTCTGCTTCGACGAGGTCGGCGGGCCGGAGGCGCCCTCGGTGGCCGACGCGTACGCCGCCGGGCGGATCGTGCTGCTGTCCTCGGTGATCGAGGGGTTCCCGATCAGCCTCGTCGAGGCGATGCTGTCCGGCCGGGCCACGGTGTCCACGGACGTCGGGGCCGTCTGCGAGGTCATCGGCGGCACCGGTCTCGTCGTACCCCCGCGCAACCCGCGCGCCCTGGCCGACGCGTGCGCGGCCCTGCTGGGGGACCCGGAACGGGCCCAGCGGCTGGGGGCGGCGGCGCGGGCGCGGGCGCTGGAGCTGTTCACGGTGGAGCAGAACGTGTCCGCCTTCCGGGAGAGCTACCTGTGGCTGCTGGCCAGGGGTTCCTCGCGGGCGGAGGGGGAGGTGCCGTTCGGCCGGCCGGCCGAGGCGGTGGTGCCGGGGCACTGGACGACGCCGACGTGGACCGTTGCCGATCCTGCGGGGGCCGAGGTATGACGACGTCGGACATCGCCGGTGCGGCGCCGTTGCCGGGGGCGCTGCCCCCGGACCCCCGCGCTTCAAGCGCCGGCGGGGC
>NZ_JBFBGN010000334.1:0-1883 GCF_040684675.1 Streptomyces sp. NPDC089915
GGCCGGGCAGGTAGGTCGCCCACTCGCGGTCGGTGAGGTCGCGGCCCGCGCGGTGGCAGACCTGTTCGGCCAGCCGTTCCGGGGCCAGGTCGATGGACTGGGCCCGGGTGCCGGCGACCGTCCGCAGCACGTCGCCGTCGAAGGCCAGGGACTCGACGCTCCGGCCGGCCAGGAAGAGGGGGTCCCCCAGGGCGAAGTGCTCCTCGGTGTCCCAGAGTTGGACGGTATTGCCGTTGGCCACGGCGGCGAGCAGCCGGCCGTCCCGCGAGAAGGTGAACTGCTGCAGGTACTGGCCGCCGTGCGTGCCGCCGCGCGAGACGCTGCTCGACATCGCCGTGATCCGCCGGGTGACCTGGCCGTCCCACAGTTCGACCACGCCGGTCTCCTTGAAGGCGGCCACGAGCCGTCCGTCCGGGGAGAAGGCCACGCTCCGGACCCCACCGCCGAAGTCGGGTGTCTTCCGTTCGCTGCCGGTCTTGAGGTCCATGATCAGGCCGTCGGTGGTCAGGTACAGCCGCCCGTCGGGGCTGAAGGCGCCGTTGACCTGGGTTCCGGAGAGGGAGCGGACCTCCTTGTGGGTGCGGACGTCGAGGATCTTCAGGGTGTCCCCGTCGCCGGTGGGGACCCCCGCTTCTCGTTCGAGGGCGGCGAGGTGTGCTCCGTCAGGAGCCAGATCCAGCCATGCCGGCCCCGACCCTTCAGGGGAGTCCCACTGGAACAGGTCCTGTCCGCTGCCGACGTCGCGCAGGGTGATGCCGTACCGGTTCTGCGCGCCGCCCTGGGTGAAGGCGATCAGCCGGCCGTCGTCGGTGATGTCGCCGAGTCCGGTGCTGGGCAGGTCCTGGGCGACCCACAGGTTCTGCGGGAACGCCGGGACGATGTCCTTGCCCGTGCGCGGGTCGACCACGCGCCCCCGGAAGCGGTCGTCCCTTCCGTAGACGTCTGGGGAGAACCTCTCGGTGACCAGGGCCGCCCGCCCGTCACGGGAGACCGCCCGGGCCGCCACGAAGGTCCGTACGGGGGGCGCCCCGGTCAGCCCCGCGGACACGTCGAGGTGGTGGACGGTGTCTCCCATCCACTGCAGGAGGGTGCCGGTCTCCTCGTCCAGGGCCAGGTCCCAGACGGGGATGCGCCCGTCCACGAGGTAGTGGAGACCCGCTGCGGGAATCCGGGTGACGGGCAGGCTCCCCCCGTCCGCGCTCCAGATCTCGATCCCGTTGGCGGAGCTCGTGGACAGCAGGTAGCCGCCCTTGGAACTGAACCGCGCGTCCGAGCCGAGCCCGGCGGCCTCACCGACGACGCGCCGGGCGGCCAGGTCGTACACCACCACGTCCTGCGCGTCCGCGGACTGGGGCGTGCTGACCGCGCCGACGCGGTTGCCGTCCGGGCTGAACAGGAACTGTCCCGTGCAGTTCGGCACCGGGGAGCCGGAGGGGCGGGGGACCAGGACGCCCGGGCCTCCCGTCACGGACCACACGGTGACTCCGGCCGCCGAGCAGGAGACCATGTGGCGCCCGTCGGGGGAGACGGCCGCCCCCTCGGGGACCGCGGCCACCGTGTTGCCCGCGGCCGCCACGAGCTCCTTGCCGCCTCCGGGCGGGCCGAGGACCAGCTCGCCGTTGTCGGTCACGCCGGCGAGCTGACGGCCGTTCAACGCCAGCGGCGGGGCCAGTTCCCTGCCGTCACGAGTGGAGACGACCTGAACCTTCCGGTCCTCCTCGGACATGACGACCAGGAGCGAGCCGTCCTCGCTCAGGCGTGGCGAACCGATGAGCCCCGGCTTGCTTCCGGGCGGCAACAGCGTACGCGTCCGACCGCGGTCCGCGCCGGCCAGGCCGACCGCGCGCAGGCCCCCGGACGACAGCAGCAGCGCGGAACCTCCC
>NZ_JBFBGN010000335.1:0-1867 GCF_040684675.1 Streptomyces sp. NPDC089915
CCGGCCGGCCCTGTGAGCGGCCGGGTCACCGGTCCGCGCGCCATCCCGTCGTGCCGGCGGCGGACCGGGGTCCTGAGGGGACGTCAGCCGGCACAGCGCCTTCGGGCCTCCTCACGTGCTGTCTTCGGCGCTGCC
The DNA here is from genome assembly GCF_040684675.1 of Streptomyces sp. NPDC089915. Classification (NCBI taxonomy): domain Bacteria; kingdom Bacillati; phylum Actinomycetota; class Actinomycetes; order Kitasatosporales; family Streptomycetaceae; genus Streptomyces; species Streptomyces sp. NPDC089915. The sequence continues at coordinate 136 of NZ_JBFBGN010000335.1, forward strand.
GCGGAGCAGGTTTGGCCGATCCCGCCGGGTTCACCCGAACGGGTGCGGAAGCGCTCTCCCATCCGAGGGCCGTTCCGCTACGAAGAACAGACGGCACCCCCACAGGCTCAGCCCGAGCGACGACCAGCGATGACCGAGGACCACCATGCGATGGATGCCCCGCCCCCCGACGGCCCCCTCCGGCCGCCTCTCCGTCTTCCGGTCACGGCCGGAGCGGCGCCGGTGAACCAGCCGATCCCCTTCGGCGCCGGCCGCCCCGAGGACCCCGGCCGGCGTGACCTCGCCGAGACCATGCAGAAGGTCGCCCACGGCGACAAACAGGCCTTCTCCGTCCTCTACGACGCCCTCGCGCCCATGGTCTTCGGGATCGTCGTCAAGGTCGTGCGCGACCGGGCGCAGTCCGAGGAGGTCGCCCAGGAGGTCATGATCGATCTGTGGCGCCAGGCCGCCCGCTACCGCCCCGACGCGGGTTCCGTGACCACGTGGGCGGCGACGATCGCCCACCGGCGGGCCGTGGACCGGGTGCGCTCGGCCCAGGCCGCCGCCGACCGGGAGCAGGCCCGGGCCGCCCGCGAGCACACCACCGCCTTCGACGAGGTCGCCGAGCAGGTCGAGACGCGCCTGGAGTCCGAGCAGGTACGCCGCTGCATGCGCGGCCTGACCGAACTCCAGCGTCAGGCCGTGAACCTGGCCTACTACCAGGGGCTGACCTACCGTGAGGTCGCCGAAGCCCTGCGCACGCCGCTTCCCACCATCAAGACACGCATGCGCGACGGGCTCATCCGGCTCCGCGACTGCATGGGGGTGACCACATGAAACACCACGCGTCCGACACCCACACCCTCGCCGCCGCCTACGCCCTCGGCGCACTCGAACCAGGTGAGCGGGAGGAGTTCGAAGCCCATCTGCGGGCCTGCGAGGCCTGCCGGCAGGAAGCGGCGGAGTTCGGGGCGACCGCGGCCCGCCTCGCCACCGCCGTCGCGCAGCCTCCGCCCGCATCGTCCAAGGAGCGGGTCATGGCGGCCGTCGACGGGGTGCGCCAGCTGCCCCCGCACGTCCCGGCCGCCCCGGCAGCCCGCTCCTTCGCCGGCACGCTGCGCCGTACGGCCCTGCCCCTGGCACTGGCCGCCGCCGTGGCCGCCGCGGTCCTCGGCGGGGTCACGGTCTGGCAGGCGCGGCACGGGCAGGAGCTGGAGCAGCGGGCCCGCCGGGCGCAGCAGCAGCTGGACGCCGTCAGCGCCGTGCTGGCCGCACCCGATGCCCGCACCGTCCACGGGCGGACCGGGAACGGCGCCCTGGCCACCGTCGTCGCCTCCCAGCGGCAGGACAAGGCCGTCTTCACCGCCGGCAACCTGCCCGCGCCCGGCACGGGACGGACGTACCAGCTGTGGCTCGCCCACGACGGCACGATGCTCCCGGCCGGGCTCATCCAGGGGGACGGCACCGTCGTCCTCACCGGCAGCCCCGCCGGCGCGACCGCCGTCGGACTGACCCTGGAACCCGCCGGAGGTTCCCCCCGGCCCACCACCGCCCCCCTGCTCCTGCTGAACCTGCCCGCCTGACGGGCTGACCGGGCGGACCGGGCTGACCCCCTGCGCCGTCCCGCTCACGGAACGCGTCCAATCCGATCGCCACCCGGCCCCGAAGTACGGGTGAGGCGTCGCCGACCCGGCGGCGTGCCGAGTGGCGGGAGCGGTTGTGTCGGAACACCGGAACGTGGCCGTGATCGGCG
>NZ_JBFBGN010000336.1:0-1835 GCF_040684675.1 Streptomyces sp. NPDC089915
CGCCCACCCTCGCGCAACCCCGCCCCGAAGTCCATCGCCCCAGTCTGCCCGAGACGCCCTCGCCCGGCGACCGCCCCTTCGACCTTCTGAAGCGCAGTGGCCGGACAGGTAACGGCGCCTCCGGGCCTGCGCCACGGCGAGCAGTTCGTCTTCCTCCAGACCTACCCCTGCCGCATCGCCGCCCCATCTCGTACTCGATGTCGTCGGCGACTGCGGTGAACACGGAGCCAGCGAGGTTGTGGGTACCGGTCTCTGGGACGCGGACCGTGGAAGGGCTGGAAAGCGGCGTGTTGGCCGAGCTGCTTATGGGGAGGTACGCACGGTCTAAACAGGCGTTCGATGACGCGCGTCACCGGGCTCCGCGAGGAGAATCGCGAGCTGCGCCGCCGCCAGGACACGATGCTCGCCGACGTGCAGGAGAGCCGGGCGGAAGTGCGGGAGGAAATACAGCAGCTGCGTGAACTCGCCGATCTCCTGCGCGGATTCATTCCGGCCACGGCGTCGGCTGCCGTCCCGCAGCTGCCGACGCCCGAGGCCAGGGCAGACGCAGGGACGGGCCAGGACGGCATCGCCGAAACCGGCGAGGAGGGCCGTATCCGGGCCTCCCTTTCGGGTCGTTCGCTCATCGCTGTTCTGATCGAGCTCTGGAACACACGGACCACCGCGACTGTCCTGGAAGCCGACTGGGCGCTGGCTGCCACTGCCTACAACCGGATCGCGGCCGAACTGGCCGGCGCCACCGTCGCCGGGGAAACCATTCGCATCACCCTGGACGACGGCCTCGGCCACACCGGCATCGACGAGGGCTGAGAACGCCCGCAGGGAGGTCCGCGCCGCGCCGCGGACCTCCCAAAAGCCCCAAGCGCTCCGACGCGGCGGGGTCCGGCGCAGCGGGCGTCAGGCGGTGTGCAACGTGGCGTAGAGGTCCGGTCCCCCGTCGCACCGTTGTTTCTTCCGGGTCGGCCCGTGCCGCGCGGGCGCGGCTGCCGGCCACCCCGCACGCCTGCGGGGATCCGGATCTGCCGGCGAACGCTGCGGGGAGGACCGGCTTGCTGTTACGGCCGGGCTTCGTGCGGCGTCTCCACGCGCCGGAGGGCAGCGGGGTCCGCGTGGTCGTGCGGGCCCCCGGCGCCGAGGGGGTCGGCGCCGGGACGCGGGCGGTGCGAGGCGCGCCGGAGTCCCGGCAGGGTGAAGGCCGCGGCCACCAGTACCGCCGCGAAGGGGACGAGCAGCGCGGCCCGGTAGCCCTCCAGGGGGTCGGCGTGGCCCGCCGCCACCCCCGTCACGCCGGCCAGCCCGAGCGCGGCGCCGAACTGGAAGGCCGTGTAGAGCAGTCCGCCCGCCAGCCCCTGTTCCGACTCCGGGACCCCCTCGGTCGCGGTGATCGTCAGCGGCCCGTAGACCAGCGCGAACGCCAGCCCCAGCAGGCCGAGGCCGGGCAGCATCAGTGCGTAGCCCCAGTCGGCGCCCAGCGGCAGGAACGATCCGTAGGCCACCGCCGCGACCAGCAGTCCGGCGAAGACCAGCCGGGCGTTCCCGTAGCGTGCCACGAGCTTGGGGACCACGGTCGGCGACAGCACGGCGTCGATGCCGATCACGAGCATCGCGAGGCTCGTCTGCAGGGTGGCCCAGCCGCGCACTTCCTGGAGGTAGAGCACCACCAGGAACTGGAAGCCGAAGAACGCGGCCGAGAAGAGCAGGGCCGCCGCGTTGGCCCGCAGCAGCCCCGGGGAGCGCAGTACGCCGAGCCGGACCAGCGGTTCGGCCGTGCGCCGCTCGACCAGGGCGAAGGCGCCGAGCAGCGCCAGCCCCGCCACCGCCGGCAGCGGCGAGAC
>NZ_JBFBGN010000337.1:0-1826 GCF_040684675.1 Streptomyces sp. NPDC089915
CTTGGCGACGCGGCGCATGGTCAGGGCGTCCAGGCCGTCACGGTCGAGGATCTCAAGTCCCGTGCGCACGATCGCGTCGCGGCTGAGGGGGGCCTTCGCGGGGCGTGCGCGGCGGCTTACCGGCTGCGTGCTCATGAGGAAATCCTAGCCCGGGACGAACAACGTTTGACACGAACAGCGTTCGTTCCCTACCGTCGGAACGAACGCCGTTCGCGACGAATGCCGTTCGTCCCGCTCTGGAAGTACCGCACATGACCAGCACCACCGCCATGTCCCGCCTGCTGCTGCCTGGTCCGCCTCCTGCCCCGCACGGCCCAGCCCCAGCACCACTGACACCTGACCCCCAAACCCCCCTGACCAGCAGAAAGAAGGAATCGCCATGATCCTCGTCACCGGAAGCCGCGGCGCCGTCGCCACCCACCTGACGCGCATGCTCCACGACGACGGCCTGCCCGTCCGGCTCGGCTCCGCACGTCCCGAGGCCCTCACCCCGCCCGGTCCGTCTCGACCTCTCCGTCTCGACCTCACCGACCCACGGACCTTCCCCGCCGCCCTGGCCGAAGTCACCGCCGTCTTCCTCTACGCCTCCGCCGACCACATCACCGAGTTCATCGACCACGCCCGTACGGCCGGGGTCGAGCACATCGTGCTGCTCTCCTCCTCCTCCGTGCTCGGCCCCGACGCCGAGAACGACCCGCTCGCCACCTCCCACCTCGACGTGGAGAAGGCCCTGCTAGCCTCCCCGGTCACCACCACGATCCTGCGGCCCGGCTCCTTCGCCTCCAACGCCGGCGCCTGGGCCTGGCCCATCAAGGCCGGCAGGCCCGTCAGCCTCCCGTTCCCCGAAGCCCACAGCGACCCCATCCACGAGACCGACGTCGCCGCGTCCGCCCACGCCGTCCTCACCGAACCCCGGCACCGCGGCGGTCAGTTCACCCTCTCCGGCCCCGAATCGCTGACCTTCGCCGAGCAGATCGACCACATCGCGGCCGTCACGGGCCGACCGGTCACGACCGACCAGGTCACCCGGGACCAGTGGAAGCACGAGATGGCCGACCGCCTCCCCGGCCACTACGCCGACGCCCTCCTGAACTGGTGGGAATCCAACGACGGAAAGCCCGTCCCCACCACCCACACCGTCGAGGACCTCACCGGCCGCCCCGCCCGCCCCTTCACCGACTGGGTCACCGACCACACCACCGACTTCATCACCCCCTGACCCCCCGGAGCGGGCCGGAGGAGTACTCCTGCGCCGGGACCCTGGGCTTGGTCCGACCGGCTGGATGTGCCGGTGGGTCGTGCCGAGGTGCTCCGCCGCGCGGCGGCGTCGAGGTTATGAAGGGAATCGAAGAAATCGGATGGAAGTTCACCATTCGAACATTCCTGAACATCAACCTCAGGAGTCGTAAGATGCGTTCCATCAGAGCGGCCGGCCTCGGCGCGGCCACGCTGGTCACCCTCCTCGCCTGCACCCCCGTCGCGGCCGCCTCGACGGACACCGGGTTCTCCGCCCCCTCCGAGGACAAGGGCCGCACCATCACGGTGCTGGCCGAGGTACAGCAGCTGACCCGCTTCCCCGTCACCCCCGGCAGCGTCTCGCAGGGCGATCAAGTCGTCGTCCGTTCGGACCTCTTCGACAAGGCGCACAAGAAGGTCGGCGAGACCCACGGCATCTGCACCACCACCCGGGGCGGCGCCGATGAAGCGGAGCAGTGCGTCGTGACCTACGTCCTGCCGGGCGGCCAGCTCACCGTGCAGGGGATGTACTTCAACTACCTCGACCAGGGTCCCTTCGACAACGCGATCACCGGCGGCACCGGGAAGTA
>NZ_JBFBGN010000338.1:0-1804 GCF_040684675.1 Streptomyces sp. NPDC089915
TCCTGCTCAGGGACACCCCGGTGAGGGGCTCCAGCCCGGAGAGGATCTCCCCGACCACGGGATGCCGCAGCCCGCGCGGGAACGCGGCGAAGTCCCCGGCGTCCCCGCTCGGTTCGCCCGCCCGGGTGCCCGTCTGCGTGACGATCCACCGGCCGCCCTCGACCGGCAGGATGCTCGCGCTCTGCCCCGGGCTCCCGCTGCGCGGATCCGACTGCACGCTGACGATGGGGAAGCCCGCCGCACCCTCCGGGGCCCGGAAGACACGGGTCGCGTAGACCAGGCCGAGGTCCAGCGAGCGCTCGGGCGCCGGGCGCACGCCCAGTTCCTCCAGGTGGCGGGGGGTCCGCGAGGCGCGCCCGCTCGCGTCGACGACGAAGTCGGCCTCCACCGTCCGCTCGCGGGCGTCCGCTTCGCGCACCCGCACCCCGGTGACGCGGGACGCGCTGCCGGTCAGGCCCTCGACCCGGGTGCGCCGCAGGACCACGACCCCGCCGGCGGCCAGCACGTGGTCGCGTACGACGGAGTCCAGGAGGTCGCGGCTGCACCCCAGGACGAAGTGGGTCTCACGGCCCCAGCGCCGGAACCAGCCCTGGGAGCTGAGCGCGACCATCCCGGTCGGGATCGGGATGTGGTTCGCGCCGGCCGCGAGCCACCGGTCGGTGATCCCCGGCAGCAGCGCCTCGGCGGCGCGCACGCCGCCGCTCCAGAACATGTGCGCGTGACGTGCCTGCGGAAGCCCCTTGCGGGGGAGCGGCCCGTCGGGCAGCTCGTCGCTCTCGACGACGAGGACCTCGTCGACCGCGCCGCGCAGCGCGGCGGCCGCCAGCATTCCGGCCAGGCCCCCGCCGATGACGAGGGCCCGCCGACGGACCGGCCCGGCGGGAGCCGTGAACGTGGACGTCATGACACCATCTTCCGCGCCACCGACGACGTCCCGTGCCCGCTCCGGCCGTGGTCGGCGGCCGCGAAGCCGCCGCGCGCCGCCGTGACCCGTACCGCGTCGGAGAGGCGTACGAGCCCCTCGTCACTGTCGATCAGACCCTCCACGCCGCCGTCGCAGCCGCTGCCTTCGCCGCTGCGGAGGGAGTCGAACGCGGCGATCACCAGGGCCGCGTGCGCCGCCGCCTCCGGCTTCAGCGCGCCCGGGCCCGTCGTCAGCACCCGCTCGTCCGTCGGGGCGCCCGTGCCCGTACCCCCTTCGAGGTAGGGGGCGAGGAGCCGCAGCCCGTCGCGGATGTCGCAGGTCCGCCGCAGGTGGCGCCTGCTCAGCGAGGACCACGCGGGGATCCGCACGAGCTCGTACGGGATGACCACGCGCATGATCTCCCACAGCGGACCGAGCCGGTGGTACCGCGACCGCAGCCGCCACTGCTTGCACAGGTTCTGGCCGATCGCGGGGAGGGCGAACCCGACGCACTGGAGCAGCGAGGAGAGGGCGGCCATCGACGGGGCCACCGTGGTGCTGATGCCGTCCCAGTCGTGTCCGGTCCAGCGTGCGCCGACGGCGAGCAGCTTGCCCGCCGTGTACCCCATGCCCAGGACCCCTCCCGCCACGATGAGGACGAGTCCGGCGCGCAGCAGACCGGTGACCTCGCGCGCCCAGCGCCAGCACAGCACCGACAGGACGGCCGTCGCCACCGCGTGCGCGACGAGGTAGAGGACGATCATCTCGCGGAGGTACGGGGTGGTGGAGTAGTAGGTGTCGAAGTCCTGGAGCCGCTTCTGCAACGGCATCGTCGGCCTGTCCCTGTTCGTGGGCGCCCAGCGCAACCGGGTCGCCGTCTTCAACGCGGAGGGTTCCGGC
>NZ_JBFBGN010000339.1:0-1802 GCF_040684675.1 Streptomyces sp. NPDC089915
AGCGACTGGTCGCGGACGCCGCCCGGCGCGCCGTGGGTGAGCAGCGGCTCGGTGCGGCCCCTCGACTGGTTGCGCTTGGCCCACAGCTCGATGGTGAAGTCGCGGTTCGCCAGGTCGAGCGAGTCGGCCAGTACGAGCTTCTCGGCGCCGGCGAACTGCTTGACCGGGAGCGCGGCCGGGACGAGCGAGAGCGAGTAGCCCGAGTCGTCCGTCCGGGCGTGCAGGATCCGGCCCTGCCCGGTCTCCGGGTTGACCCAGGCCTCCAGGGTCGGGTCGCCGGTCGGGGCGATGACCGGGTGCTTGCCGGCGGGAAGCGTCAGGTACTGGTCGCCGCCGGAGAACTGGAAGGCCCGGCCGGGCATCTCGGCCCGCCAGCGGCAGCCGCGCCCGGCGATGGTCGGCTTGGCGGTGCCGTTGGGCACGAACTCGACCTCGCCCGGGTTCAGCCCGACCAGCCGGGAGCCGTTGGAGAGCAGCACCCCGGGGCGGGTGGAGGCGGCCCGGCCCCAGTCGTAGCCGACCAGGGTCACCTTGTCGCCGGGCTTGACGGCGGTGGCCTCGGCCGTGAGGGTCAGCGCCTTGGCGGCGTCCGGGGTGTCGGCGGCCACCGCGCAGCCGGCCGAGCCGATCTGCAGGTGTGCCTTGGCGGGCAGGGCGACGGCGGAGCCCTCGGCGAGCTCCACGGTGGCGCCGTTCACCCGGGCGACCAGGCCGACCGTCACCGGCCGGCCGGGGTCGCCGGCCAGCGCCGCCGTGAACTGGGCGGCTCTGCGCGGAAGCGAGCGCCAGGTCTCGGTCTCGGCGCCGACGGTGATCGTCAGGTCGCAGCGGCCGGGGGCGTCGCCGTCGGAGACCGTGATCGTGCAGCCGTCCAGCGGGAGCGCCGGGTCGCGGGAGAGGAAGCCGAGCGTGCCGCCGTCCCCGTCCAGCGTCTGCAGGCCGCGGATGACGGCGGTGTCGTAGTAGACGGCGGAGAACTGGTCGTCGGTGCCCCGGAGGTAGAGCACGATGTTGCCGGTGCCGCTGTCCAGCAGCGCGGGCCGGTCGCCGCCCCGGGCGAACTCCAGCAGCGCGCCGTTCAGGCTCAGGCCGGTGGCGTCCACGGCGAGCTGCGGCATCGGCAGGGTCAGGTCGTCGTCGCCCTGCAACGCACTCGAAAGGGCGGCCAACTCATCCTGTGAGGTGTGGAGTTCGGCCCGCTTGGTGGCCAGTTCGAGCTGTCGTTCGGTGATCCGCCTGCCCGCCGTGAGGGACTCCTGGACCGCGGCGCGGGCGGCGTCCATCTTCTCCTTGGCGGCGAAGAAGAAGACGTCGATCGGCCACTGCAGACGTACCTTGGTCAGCTTGAACAGCCCCGAGTCGGCCGTGCGGAACTCGGACGAGTGGCGCAGCGAGCCCGTCTTGCTGTCGGCGGGCAGGCCGATGGCCATGCCGCTGGCCTGGTTCACGATCCGCACGTAGTCGCCCTCGCGGATCATGGTGAACCGGAAGTACGTCTCGGCGCGGGCGTCCGGAGTGGCAAAGGGCTCTCGGGGGAGTCCGAGTTCGCCGTAGGAGAAATTGGAGTCGGACGCGGCCAGGAGGAGGCCGTAGCCCTTGGCGTCGGTGGTGGCCAGGCGGAAGACGGAGCTGTCGGCGGACCGAGGGTCGACGCCGGCCAGCGCCCAGGTCGTCCGGGGGCCGTCGTCGCCGGTGACGCCCACCCCGCCGTAGGGCGCACCGTAGACCCACCGCACCGTCTTGCCGTTGATCACCCGCGGGGTCTTGAGTTCCAGGGTGTAGAGCCAGGCGCCCGGCTTCAC
>NZ_JBFBGN010000340.1:0-1777 GCF_040684675.1 Streptomyces sp. NPDC089915
GTCGCGCGCGGCCTTGGACATGGCCTCGTACGTCGGCCCGTCCAGCGGCTCGGCCTCCGTCTCGAACTGCTCGTAGGCGAAGGCTGGGCTCCCTCGACCGGCCCCTGACGGCCGTCCTGCACGCCGCCGGGATCATCGACGACGGCGTGGTCTCCTCCCTCACCGCCGAGCGCGTCTCCGCCGTCCTGCACCCCAAGGCGGACGCGGCCCACCACCTGCACGAGCTGACCCGGGACACCGGTCTCTCCGCGTTCGTGGTCTTCTCCTCGGCCGCCGGCCTGTTCGGCGGCGCCGGCCAGGCCGGTTACGCCGCCGCGAACAGCGCCCTCGACGCCCTCATGGCCGAGCGCCGCACCGCCGGACTGCCCGGCCTCTCCCTGGCCTGGGGCCTGTGGGCCGGGGTCGGCGGCATGGGCGACACCCTCTCCGACGAGGACGTCGAACGCATCGGCCGCTCCGGGGTCCGCCCGCTGACCGTCGACCAGGGCCTCGCCCTCTTCGACGCCGCCCTCGCCACCGAAGAGCCCCTCCTCGTCCCCGTCCCCCTCGACCTGCGCACCCTGCGCCACCGCGCCCCGGTACCCGCCCTGCTGCGCGCTCTGGTGCCCGCCCCGCGCCGCCGGGCCGTCACGGCCGGGTCCGGCGCCACCGCCCAGGGCGGGTCGGCCTGGGCCGACCGGCTGGCCGGCCTCGCCGTGGCCGAGCAGCGGTCACTGCTGCTGGACCTGGTCGGCGCTCAGGCCGCACAGGTGCTGGGGCACAGCGACGCGGACGCCGTGGAACCGGACCGGGCCTTCCGCGAGCTGGGCTTCGACTCCCTCACCGCCGTCGAGTTCCGCAACGCGCTGATCTCGCGGACCGGGATCCGGCTCTCGGCCACCGTGGTCTTCGACCACCCGACCCCGGCGGCACTGGCCGAGTTCCTGCGCACCGAGCTGGTGGGCGCGGAGGACGGCGACGGGGAGGCGGCCGCCCCGGTGGCGGCCGCCGACGACGAGCCGGTCGCGATCATCGGCATGAGCTGCCGCTACCCGGGCGGCGTCGAATCCCCCGAGGACCTGTGGCGGATGGTCGCCGAGGGCCGCGACGGCATCACCCCCTTCCCCGGCGACCGGGGCTGGGACCTCGACCACCTCTTCGACCCGGACCCCGACCACCCGGGGACCTCGTACGCGGACAAGGGCGGGTTCCTGCTCGGCGCGGCGGAGTTCGACGCCGGGTTCTTCGGGATCTCCCCGCGCGAGGCCCTCGCGATGGACCCGCAGCAGCGGCTGCTGCTGGAGACGGCCTGGGAGGCCTTCGAGGACGCGGGCATCGACCCCGAGCGGGCCCGGGGCACCCGGACCGGCGTGTTCACCGGCCTGATGTACCACGACTACCTGGCCCGGCTCTCCGCGATCCCGGACGGCCTGGAGGGCTTCCGGGGGACGGCGGGCGCGGGCAGCGTGGCCTCGGGCCGCGTTTCGTACACCCTGGGTCTGGAGGGCCCGGCGGTGACCGTGGACACCGCCTGCTCCTCCTCCCTGGTCGCGCTGCACCTCGCCGCGCAGGCTCTGCGGCGCGGCGAGTGCACGCTGGCCCTCGCGGGCGGCGTGGCCGTCATGTCGACCCCGGAGACCTTCGTCGACTTCAGCCGTCAGCGCGGGCTGGCGGCGGACGGCCACTGCAAGTCCTTCGCCGAGGGCGCGGACGGCACCGGCTGGGGCGAGGGCGTCGGGATGCTCCTCGTGGAGCGGCTCTCGGACGCCGTGCGCAACGGACACCCGGTACTGGCCGT
>NZ_JBFBGN010000341.1:0-1756 GCF_040684675.1 Streptomyces sp. NPDC089915
CTGTTGTCAAGGCAACAGTTGTGGTGCGGGTCGAACGCGGTATGCGGGTTCCCAGGCATCCGGTCACGGTGCCGTGCGGACCTCCCGTGCCCGTTTCCGGGGCGCCCGGCACGGCTACCCGGCCCGCAGTACGCCCGCCAGTCGGGACAGTGCCGTCTTGATCCGGTCCGGGGTCACTCCCCGCGCGCGCTGCTCGAGGTAGACCTCCGGTGCCAGCGGCGCGAGCAGGCCGTCCGCCAGGGCCTCCGGGTCGGGGGTGCCGGCCTCGCGCAGCAGGGTGAGGACGTGGGCGCGCCAGAAGCCGTACGCCCCGACGGTGAACCGCTTCCCGCCGGTCTCGGCGCCCAGTACCAGGTGGCCGTGGGTCTCCAGCAGGTCGACCATCGCGGCGTAGAACGCGCTGAGCCGCTCGTGCGGCGGTGCGCCGGGGCCCAGTGGGGGAGCGCCGCGCAGCAGTTCCTCCTGTACACGGCGCTCGTGCTCGTCGAGGAGGGCTGCGGCGATGGACGTGACGTCCGGGTAGCGGCGGTAGAGCGTGCCGCGGCCGATGCCGGCGGCCCGGGCGATGTCCTCCATCGTCACCGACCGCGGATCCCCGGTGGCGAACAGCTCGGCCGCGGCGGAGAGCACCTTGGCCCGGTTGCGGGCGGCGTCCGCGCGTTCCCTCGTCTCCATGGCGCCGCAGCCTACCGGAATAACCGGACGCCCTGTCCGGTTGACCCCTTGTCCCGTATAACTGGACGCCTCGTCCGGTTACCGTTCTTGCCGTCACCGAGAGGGCCCGCCATGACCACGCTGCTCCACCTCAACGCCGGCGCCCGCCGCCGGTCCTTCAGCCGGGAGGCCGGTGACGCCGTCGCCGCCGCCTGGCGCGCGGCCCACCCGGGTGGCGTCCACGTCCACCGCGACCTTGCCCGGACCCCCGTCCCGCAGATCGGGGAGGCGTGGACCGAGCTGTGCGACCACGTCCTGGAGCACGGGATCACCGACCCCGCCCGCTACGCCGAAGCCGTCCGCACTCCCGCGCAGGCGGCGGCCTGGGCCGTCGTCGAGCCGCTGCCGTCCGAACTCCTCGCTGCCGACGCCGCCCTCGCCGACCGCCGCGGAGCGCACGAGGCGTCCCGCGCGGCCGCGCTGGATGCCGCCCGCCGGACGGGAGCCTCGCTGTGAACTGGCTCCTTCTCGTCGCCGCCGGGCTGGTGGAGGTCGCCTGGTCGCAGAGCATCAAGCCGACGGCCGGGTTCACCCGGCCGCTGCCCACGCTGCTCTGCTTCGTGCTCGCCGCCGTCGCCGTCTACCTGCTGTCCCTGGCGATGAAGGGCCTGCCGGTCGGTACGGCCTACGCCGTCTTCACCGGAATCGGCGCGGCCGGCGCCATCACCCTGGGCGTCCTGGTCCACAAGGACCCGGTGACCCCCGGCCGCCTCCTCGCCCTCGCCCTGATCATCGGCGGCGTGGCCCTGTCCCACGCCACCGCCACCGCCGCGGCGGAGTGAGGAACCGGCGCCGGCGCGGGCCGCCTTCACCAGCGGACGGCCGTGAAGTCGATCGGCCGGGGCCGCAGCAGCCGGGTGCGCTCCGTCAGCGCGCCCAGCCGTCGGGACATCTCGTCGGCGGGCAGCCGGCGGCGGTCGCCATGGCCGGGGAGGACCCACTCGAACCGCAGCCGCCCCGCCGACCGGGCCAGTGAGGCGGCCAACTCCTCGATGGAGTACCAGGTCACGCTGTCCGCGACGGCCAGATCACCGGTGGCGCG
>NZ_JBFBGN010000342.1:0-1751 GCF_040684675.1 Streptomyces sp. NPDC089915
CTCGCGCTGGCCGCGCCGGCCGAGCGGATCCGGCGGGCGGCGTTCGCCGTCCAGGTCCTCGCCGAGTGCGCCGCGCTGCTGGTGATCGTGAGCCACGCCTGATCAGAGGCCCGCCTTGCCGGCCCAGTAGGCGTGTTCGCGCAGGCCGGTGAGGGCGTCGGGGTGGTCGAGGCCGAGTAAGCGGGCGTGGTCCTCCAGCAGTTCGGTGTAGAGGGCGTGCGCGGTCGCGGGCCGTCCGGCCCGGCCGGTCCAGCGGGCGAGTTTGTGCCGGCTCCACAGGGTCGCGCGGTGGTCGGCTCCGACGAGGCCGGCCAGGTCGGGGACGAGGACCTCGAAGAGCGCGCGCGCCGCTTCCGGGGCGCCGGCCTCGCCGGTGAAGTGGGCCTGGTCGTGCCGGGTGTCGAGGACGACGGGGTCGTCGGGTTCCAGGACCCGGTCGAGGTCGGGCAGCAGGAGGTCGCACAGGTCGCGGGCGCGGGCCGGTTCGCCCGAGCGGCCGGTCCACCGTGCGAGCCCGGACCGGGCGGACAGCGTCTCCGGATCGTCCGCGCCCAGCCGCCGCTCGTGGTCGGTGACGAGGCCGGAGAAGAGTTCGCGTGCGGAGACGGGATCCCCGGCCTCGCCGGTCCACCGTGCGAGCTCGCGGCGGGCGACCAGGGTCTCCTCGTGGTCGGCGCCGAGGACCCGGGAGCAGTCCTCGGCCAGGCGGGCGTAGAGGTCGCGCGCGGCGGCCGGGTCACCGGTCTCCCCGGTCTGATGGGCGAGCCCCGTACGGGAGAAGAGGGTGTCGGGGGCGTCGGCCCCCAGGACGCGTGCGCGGTCGCGGACCAGCCGGACGTAGAGCTCGCGGGCGGTGCCCGGGTCGCCCGCCGAGGCGGTGTGGTGGGCGTGGTTGTGGCGCGCGTTCAGCGTGGCCGGGTGATCGGCGCCCTGGACGCGTGCGCGGTCGCCGACGAGCTCGGCGAAGAGGTCCCGCGCCTCCGCCGCCGCGCCCAGCTCCCCGGCCCAGTACGCGTGGTCGTGACGGGCGTCGAGGGTGGCGGGGTGGTCGAGCCCGTGGACGCGTTCGCAGTCGGTGATGAGCTCGGCGTAGAGGTCGCGGGCGGTGTCGGCGTCTCCGGCCTCGCCCGTCCAGTGCGCGTGCTCATGACGGGTCTTGAGGGTGGCGGGGTGGTCGGGCCCGAGGACGCGTTCGCGGTCGGTGACGAGGCCGGCGTGGAGGTCGCGGGCGGCGTCCGCGTCTCCGGCCTCGCCCGTCCAGACCGCATGGCCGCGCCGGGACTTGAGGGTGGCGGGGTCGTCGGGCCCGAGGACGCGTTCGCGGTCGGTGATGAGCTCGGCGTAGAGGTCGCGGGCGGCGTCCGCGTTCCCGGACTTGCCGGTCCAGTGCGCCTGGTTGTGCCGCGTGTCGAGGGTGTCGGGGTCGTCGGGTCCGAGGACGCGTTCCAGGTCGGCGACCAGGGCGGTGTAGAGGTCGCGGGCGCTGTCCGCGTCCCCCGCCTTGCCGGTCCAGTGCGCGTGGTCGTGCCGCGTGTCGAGGGTCTCGCGGGCGTCGGGCCCCTGGACGCGCGTGCGGTCGGCGGCCAGGGCGGCGCAGAGGTCGCGGGCGGTCTCCCGGTCACCGGCCCGGCCCGTCCAGTCCGCATGCGCATGGCGTGCCTTCAGGGTTTCGGGATGGTCGGAGCCCTGGACGCGTGTGCGGTCGCTGATCAGGGCCGCGCTGAGGTCACGGGCGGCGTCCCGCTCACCGG
>NZ_JBFBGN010000343.1:0-1744 GCF_040684675.1 Streptomyces sp. NPDC089915
GCCGCGTCCCGGCCCGGGTACGGCGGGGCGCGGGAGGTCCTTGCCGACGAGCGCCCGGTAGCGCCGCCGCTGCCCCATGCTCAGCAGGGGCGTCACCGCGAGCGTGGCCAGCACGGGCAGCGGCGTCAACACCGGCACCAACGCCGCCAGCGTGCCGAGCAGCCAGAGCCACAACGGCACCACGGCGAGGTGGAGCGGCAGGCCGGCGGCGACGAGCACGGTCCGGTGTCCCGCCCCGCGGAACGTCCGTCCGAGCACCAGCCTTGGCCACGTGGTGAGTTGCATGCGTCATACGGTAAAGCCGCAGGCCATCCCCGTGCCATGACGCTCCTGCCCGGTTCGGGGGTGCACTTAACTCCACCCCGGGTCGGATCCCTGCGTGACTGACGGCGCCCTGGTGTGCGGCGGAGGCTGGAGCACGTGAAAGGGAGAGCCGGCGGGGAGCGGGGGAAGACGATGCGTCACCTGGAGTTGTACAAGGGCGAATTGGCCGGTGCCGAGGGCTTGGACCGCGCCGAGGTCATCCCGCTCCACGAACAGGCGCAGGAGCCGCGCCCGCCACGGGGCACGCGGCGCGCCGGGTGGCTGCTGGTCGCCTGCGGGCTCACCCTGCTGCCGTGGCTGTACGTGCTGGCCGGCGGCCTGCCGGCCACCGCGACCGTGGCGCACTGGCCGGTCGTCTGGGTCGGGCTCGACGCGCTGGAGGCGCTCGGCCTGATCGCCACCGGCCTCCTCGCCGCCCGCGGCGACCGGCGGCACGCCCTGGCAGCCGCCGCGACCGCGACGCTGCTCGTGGTGGACGCCTGGTTCGACGTCATGACCGCGGCCCCGGGGGGCGACCTCGCCACCGCGGTCGCCATGGCCCTCGGCGCCGAGCTGCCGCTCGCCGCGCTGTGCGGCCGGCTGGCGCTGCGGGCGCTGAGCCGGCACGCGTGACGCCGACCGCCCGGCCACCTTCCACGGACCACACCGATCCACCGGAGGACACCATGCACCACATCACCACCGCCCCCGTCGCCCCGATCGCGGCCCGGACCCGCTGGGCGGTAGCCGCCGGCGCCGGCGCCGCGTTGGCCGCCGCCTGGTGGCTGGGCGACAAGGCGCCCTATCCGTACGCCCAGCGCGGCCTCCTCGACCTGCCGTTGCCGTTCCTGACCGCCGACCGCATGGACGCCGTACTGCGACCGCGCCCGGGGGAGCGGATCCTGGAGATCGGCCCGGGAACGGGCCTGCAGTCACTGCACGTCGCCCCGCAGCTCGGACCGCAGGGACGGCTCGATGTGCTCGACATCCAGCAGGAGATGCTCGACCAGGTGATGCGCCGCGCCGAGCGCGACGGCCTGGCGACGATCAGGCCCACCCGCTCGGACGCACGTGAACTGCCCTACCCCGATGGGACGTTCGACGCCGTATACGCCGTGACCGCGCTCGGCGAGATCCCCGAACCGGATCGGGTTCTGCGCGAGGCGGCACGGGTGCTGGCACCGGGCGGGCGGCTGGTGATCGGCGAGTTCTTCGACCGGCACTGGATCCCCTTCGGCCGGCTGCACCGGCTCGCCGACGCCGCCGGCCTCCACCTGACCGAGCGCCGGGGCCCGAGCCCGGCATACCTCGCCCGCTTCCGACCCTGCGCGGCCGACACGCCGGGCCACCAGAACGAGCACCTCGCCCACCGCGACCAGGACACCGACGACGGGGAAGCGTGAGCCGGGGCCTTCGTGCGGAAAGGGGGTGTCGGGTCAGA
>NZ_JBFBGN010000344.1:0-1735 GCF_040684675.1 Streptomyces sp. NPDC089915
CGGGGGGCTGGTCGGGCGGGCGGCCGCCGTGCGGGGCGGTACGGGCCGGTCGCGTGGAATCCGCGGGGTCGCGTTCCTGCCCTCCGTGGGAGAGGGGCATTGAGGAGTCGGGTGTGTTCAAGCAGCGCGAGATACGGCAGTCCGTCAGCGCCATGGTCGGCGGGCTCGGCCATCTGAAGTCCCCGGTGGCGGCCGAGGTGATCTGCCGCGCGCTCTGCGAGGCCATGGGTCGGCGGCGCGGGCGGAAGATCGAATTCCGTGCCACCTCCTTCCCGCCCGGCACCGCCAGCGGCCTCGCCCTGAACCTCGGGGACCGGGATCTGATCATCGTCGAGCAGCGCACCGTGGCCGAGCACCAGATCGTCATCACCGGCCACGAACTGCGCCACCTTGAACTCGGGCACTGCCACCAGCACGTGTCCGAGGGCTCCGTGGCCGCCCGGCTCCTCCACCACGACGCAGACCTCCAGCAGGTGGTCGCGTCCGCGCTGGCGGTCGCCGGCCGGCAGAGCCCCGTCCTGCTGAAGGAGGACGGGACCGCCGCCCGCAAGCACCGGATCGAGGAGCGGGCCGCGGAGCGCTACGGGCTGGAGCTGGCGCACGCCGTACGGCACCTCCTCACCGTCTCCGAGGCCCCCGAGCTCGACCGGGAGACCCGCTCCGGCCGGATCGAGGCCGCGCTCTGCAACCGAGGGGTCCGAGGCTGACCGTGCCCGATCCGACCGTTCTCTTCCCCACGGTGCTGGGCAGCCTCGCCGCCCTGCTCCGGCTCCCCGGCCTGCTGCGCAACCCTCGCGACCCCCTGCTCCGCGCGGTCATGGCCATGCTCGTGTCCTGCGTGGGCGTGTTCTTCTTCACCTCCGTCCCGGTCGTCGCGAAGGTCAACGAGCTCACCGGCATCCCCAACGCCGCGGCCCCCTTCGACTACTTCTGGGCCATGGCCTGCGCCGCGTCGGGCATCGTGCTGGTCATCAACTGGCGGGGCGGTCCCCCCGAGCGGATCCGGCGCTGCACCCGCTGGTGCATCGCGAGCTACGCGGCCCTGTGCGTCGCCATCGCGGTCCTGTTCGCCCTGGCGGAGGCACCCGTCGAGCGGCTGCGGGACCTGGACACCTACTACGCCAACACCCCGTACATGCGCGAGATGATCGTCCTCTACCTCGTCGGCCACACCGCGGCGTCGATCGTCATGGCCTCCCTGTGCTGGCGCTGGCTGCGCCACGTGGGAGGGGAGCTGCGGGCGGGCCTGGCGCTCATGGTGGCGGGCTACGGCCTGGCGATCTGCTTCGGCCTGCTCAAGTTCACCGCCCTGGGCGCGCGGTGGTCCGGTGCGGACTGGGACGTCCTCAGCACCGAGGTGGCCCGGGCCCTCACCTCGGTGGCCGGACCCCTCATCGCGACCGGCATGGTGCTCCCGATCGTCGTACGGCGCTTCCGGGGACGCTGGCGGGACTGGACCCGCTACCGGCGGCTGGAGCCGCTGTGCCAGCTGGTGGGCGGTCTGGCCCCGACCCCGGCGGCGGTCAGCGTGCCGTTGCTCGCGTCCGTGGGCGTACGGCGCCTGCAGCGCGAGTCGCTGATCCACGACGGACTGCTCACCCTCAACCCCTACTTCGACCTCGGCCTCCGGGAGCGCGCGCTGGCCGAGGCCGTCGCCGGCGGCGCCACCGCCGACCACGCGGAGGCCGGCGCGGACGCGGCCATGGTCCACGCCGCGGTGGACACGAAGCGCGCC
>NZ_JBFBGN010000345.1:0-1732 GCF_040684675.1 Streptomyces sp. NPDC089915
GCCCGGGCCGCCGGGACCTGTTCGTACCTACTCGCCCGTGTCGCTGTCGGCGAAGGAGTCCGCCTGGCTCTTGACCTCCCGCGATCCTCCGTCGTCCAGGAGGAGCGGCCCGGCCGCCCGGACGTGCGTGCCGCCCGGAGCGGGCGAAGGCTGCAGGGCCTGCGCGGAACCGGGGGTGAGGAGCAGGCCGGCGGCAAGGACGGCCAGCGGGGGCAGGAGACGTCGCAGAATGATCATGCCTGCTCAACGAGCCAGGACCGGCGCGGCAACGACTCCGACCGGGCGAGTACGGTCAGCGGATGCGCGATCAGCGAGACCAGGATCAGGGCGTCCGCACGCCGGAGCCCGGGCAGCCCGCCCTGCCCGCTGAGAACACCGGCACGGGTTCGGAGGCCGAGGCGGTGGTGTTCGTGTGCGCGGCCTGCGGCGTCCCCCTGACGGGGCCCCTCACTCCGCTGCCCAAGGTTCCCGACGCTCCCTTCTACGCCTGGTGGGACGCCGATGAGCCGGGTCCGTCACCGGCGACCGTGCCGTCAGGCCGCTATGCGATCGAGACGGAGCCGTACGGTGCGCCCCTGGTCGTCGCCGAGGTGCCCGGGCCGGTGATGCCGCGCCACGGGGGGCACTGGAACGTGGACGGGAAGCCGTTGGTGTCGCAGGGCCCGCGGGGCAACATCGTCATCAACCCGGACGACGCCTTCGGCCTGGAGCTGCGGCACGCGTCCGCCGCCTGTTGCGGGGCGACCCCGGACGGCGGCATGAACCAGCTGTGCGCCTGCGGGGCCCTCATCGCGACCCTCTGCTCCGACTGCTGCCTGCCGTACGAACTCCACCTCTCGGCCGACCACGTCCGCGCGGTCCGACCCTGAGGCCATGAGCGACCCGGCTACGGCTCGATCAGGCCGACGCGGATGGCGTAGCGGGTGAGTTCGAGGCGGTCGCGCAGGCCGAGTTTCTGGAGCAGGTTGGCGCGGTGGCGCTCCACCGTCTTGGGGCTGATGACGAGGAGGTCGCCGATCTCCTTGGAGCTGTGGCCCTCGGCGACGAGCTTGAGGATCTCCTCCTCGCGCTCGGTGATGGCCCGTTCCGGGAGCGGTCCGCCGCTGCGGGCGCGGTCGAGGTAGGTGCGGATGAGGGTGGTCTCGGCGCCGGGGTAGATGAACGGCTCGTCGCGCAGCGCGGCGCGGCAGGCTTCGACGAGGTCGCGGTCGGCGACGGATTTGAGGACGTACCCGCAGGCTCCGGCCCGCAGGGCTTCGAAGAAGTACTGCTCGTTGTCGTACATGGTCAGCATCAGGATCCGCAGGCCCGGCCGCAGGCGGGCGAGTTCGCGGGCGGCCTGCAGGCCTGTCTGGCGGGGCATGGCGATGTCGAGGACGGCGAGGTCGATGTCGGTGCCGCGGGCCAGGGCCACGGCTTCGGCACCGTCGGCGGCCTCGGCGACCACGCTCAGGTCGGGTTCGGAGTCGAGGATGAGGCGGACGCCGCGGCGGACGAGGTTGTGGTCGTCGGCGAGCAGGATCCGGGCGGGCCCGGAGTCGGGTGGGGTCATCGCATGGCCTTCGTGGTGTCGGCGATGTCGAGGCGGACCTGGGTGCCGCCGTGCGGGCCGGCCCCGACGATGAGTTCGGCGCCGATCAGCAGGGCGCGCTCGCGCATGCCCTGGATCCCGGCGCCCTCGGGTGCGCCTCGGAGGCCGCGCCCGTTGTCGCGGACCAGGAGTCCGGTGCCG
>NZ_JBFBGN010000346.1:0-1730 GCF_040684675.1 Streptomyces sp. NPDC089915
CCCGTTGTCACTGGCTCCGCATACGGTCTGAGCATGGATGATCAGATGCTCCTCTCGTCGCCGCTGCGCGATTTCGTGATCTGGGAGCCGGTGCTGCGGCTCCTACTGGCCGCGGACGCGGAGGGGAGCGCTGGCCGCACTCGCCGTGTGGAGGGCCGTATCAGCCGACACACCTGGCGTTTGGACCTCCCCGACGGACTGCCGTCGGCAGAGATGCGCGTCGTGGAAGACCTACGGAGGTCCTTCGACAGCTGTGGACTTGGGGAGATGCTATTCGCGGCGGAGGTGCAACCGGACGGAAGCACCACCTTGCATCTGGCCTGGGCCAGCCTGGCCAGGACGCGCGGTTTTCCGGACCTTGCCGTGCTCACCTTGGTCGACGGTGTCCTCCCCGAGCCCTGGCGCCGCCTGCCTGATCCGGTACCCGGCGCGGCACCGGCCCCTTCGGCGGACCTTGAGCTGCTGGAGCGGACCCTGCGCGAGCGGTTGCCCGACGCCGTCGGTGCGACAGAGGAAGAGATTGCCGCTACCGAGGCACGCCTGGGCGTCACCCTGTCCGACGAGCTCAAGGTCCTCTACCGGGTTACCCGGGCACGATGGGACTGGGAGGATTTTCACGAGGACTACGAAGAAGCGGACCGTGTCAACACGGCGGTCGGCTGCGAGCTCAGTTCCCTGGAGGAGCTGTACAGCGTCGACGCGGCGCGCCGCCACTCCAGCTGGTCCTACGGGGCGACGGACGCCGTCCACTGCCCGCCCGACGCCGCGGTGCAGGGCCTGGCCGGCTCGCCCGGCTGGATCGTCTTCGGAAGCAACGGTGGGGACGAGCTGGCCGTCGACCTGACACCCGGACCGGGCGGCCACACCGGGCAGGTCATCCTGGTCAGCCATGAGACGAACCTCGGCGCCGACCTCATCGCCGACTCCCTCACCGACTTCGTCCTCGACCGAACCAAGGACGAACGCTGCCTCACGGGCAGCCCTCCGGCCGTGGCCAGGGTCCGCGCCGGAAGCCTTGAATCCATCCAGGCCGCCGCCCACCCAGCCCTGGAGGTTCTGTCCATAGACAGTTCCGACGGCGCGCCATTCAGCCTCGCACCCCTGAGCGGACTGACACGCCTGCGCGCCCTCACCGCCGGTCCCGGTGTACTCTCCGACCCCCCGGAGATCGCCGGGCTCGTCGGCCTGGAGTATCTCGAACTCCCCGTGCAGGAATGGCGCGTCATCCTGGATGCCGCAGCCGTCCCCCGCACCTTGTTGGCCGCGGCCATCAAGGTCCAACGGGACGAGGACCCCCTCTCGGTCGCGGCCCTGGCCGACGAAATCCTGGCCCTGTGGGACCGGACCCAGATCGTCCAGACAGTCCTCGAAGGAAACCTCGGCCCCGCAGAGAGCTGAGCGTTGTAGTTGGCCGGACGGGCCACCTACGCGCACAGGTGATCTTCACGGAGGTGGCGCTTGTGGCCGACCTCGAGTTCCCGGAGGACCTGCTCGCGCTGCAGCAGGCCCGTGTCCGGCTGTACAACCGCATGGTCCACCACCCGGAGCTTCGGGTGACCGCGGCCGGGGAGCTCGCACGTCGGGGCATGGCCGTGTCCCGCCACCCCTACTGGCGCGAGCCCCCCCGACCCTGATGTCCGCCCCGAGGAGGTGGACGTCGTCGTCAACACCCACCTCCACGCCGACCACGTCGGCTGGAACACCGTGGACGCCGGCGGGGAGTGGGTCCC
>NZ_JBFBGN010000347.1:0-1710 GCF_040684675.1 Streptomyces sp. NPDC089915
GTACGGGCCAGGGGCCACGATTCGCCCCGGCGTCTGACGCGGAGCACGCCCCAGCCGTACAGCCCGCCCAGCACGGCGGCCACGAGCAGTGCGGGCAGGTCCAGCTGCCACGAGGACAGCAGGCTTCCCCAGCTCAGCTCCGGCAGACTCCCCGCCGCGGTCGCGGCACGCGTCATCCCAGCCATCCGGCTCTTCCCTTCCCAGCGGCTCCCACCGGCCCGCGACACGCGCGGACCGGGGCCAGGCTAGTCCTCCCGGCGGACCGGTCACTCCACGGGCCCCTGGCTCCACCGCCCCGCGTGACGCTCACCACGACACCTACGCGGCGGTCCCATGAGCGGCTTCCCGGCCGTCTCCCGGCCCCTACCGCCGTGTTGGGCGGGCCCTGCTTGCTTTGCGGGTCCACTCCGGCCTATTGTCGTCATCGTGACGATAACCGCTCGGCGGTCCCCGTTCCCTCGCCTCGGTGTGCCGCCGGCGGCTGTGCAGGGCGGTTGGGCCCACGGCCGCGGCGGCATCGGCGATGGCCTCAAGACGGAGAAGTGAGCATGTTCGAAATGCCGGTAAATCCCTTTGAGCTCTCCGAAGAAGCGGTGAGCCGCATATCCGCCGACGACTCATGGGCGCCGGCCGAGTCGGAGCTCCCGAACATCGATGCCAGGGTGATCCGCCATTTCCTCACTCCGGCTGAAGTGGAGGTGTTCGCGGCCGAACTGGCTGCCCAGCCGTTTGTGCCGGTGGGCCTGGACGGCGATGCCGCCAACTATGCGGTGGGAGATCCGGTCGGTCATCTCCGCGCCACGGCCGAGTCCGGAGATCTGGCGGCGGAGTTCTACCGCAGACTGCGGACGTTCCTGTCGCCTGAAGTGGGATCGGACGCTCCGACGGACTCGGACGGAAGGCGCTGGAAGCCGGCGGCCGTCAATCCGCGGATGCGCTTCATCACGTACGGAGACGGCGGGCGTCTTGTCCCGCACTACGATTCGCCCTATTTCGCCCCCGACGGGAGGCGGACCCTTCTGACGGTCGTCGTCTACCTGTCGTATGAGGCGGTGGGCGGAGAAACGCGGTTCATCGCCGACAGGCAGAACGAGCTGCCCTTTGCGCAACGTGACTTCTCGGACTGGCACCGGCCCGCGGAGCCTGAGGAGATAGTGAGCACCTACCATCCCGAACCGGGCGATGCGCTCCTCTTCTGGCACCGGACGCTCCACGACTCGGCCCCGGTCCTTGAGGGCACGAAGACGATCCTCAGGACCGATGTGCTCTACGAGCCCATCGATGCGCCGTGAGCTCCCTTGGCCGAACCTCCCTGCGGCAGTGCGGAGTTGTGGATTCCGGGCGTACCGTCGTCGCCGTCGCGTGGTGATCGGACGAGGGAGGCACGAGGGTGGACGGGGAGCTCCTGGGGGGCCGCTACCGGCTGCTGCGACCGGTCGGCGAGGGCGGGATGGGGCAGGTGTGGGAGGCGCGGGACGAGAGGCTGGGCCGGGCCGTCGCCGTCAAGGTGATCTCCCTGCTCGCCGGCGGGGGCAGCCGCGGCGACGAGGCCCGGGCCCGGTTCCTGCGCGAGGCGCGGATCACGGCGCGGCTCCAGCACCCCAACATCGTGACCATCCACGACCTGGGTGAGACCGGCACGGATGAAGGCGAGGCTCCGTTCCTGGTGATGGAGCTGGTCCGGGGCGAGGGACTCGACGCGAAGCTGCG
>NZ_JBFBGN010000348.1:0-1706 GCF_040684675.1 Streptomyces sp. NPDC089915
CGCGTCGATGCTGCCACCGGCAGGCGGGTGGCATCGGGGGGACGGGCCCGGGAGCGCAGGCGGTCCCGTGGACGTTGGACGTTGCAGGGAACGATCTCTTTGGACACACTGCACTACCGGGCGAGGAGGAGGAACCGATGAGCGCGGCCCAGGAGGCACGGCAATGGCCGGACGAGGTCAGTGTCGACAACGCGAGGACGACGCTGCTGCAGCTCCTCGCGCGGGCGGGGGTTCCCTCCGGTGACGCGCGCCAGCTGATCGGGCTCGTCGAGGCGGGTGTCCTGGCCCTCGCGCACGCGGAGATCGACGGCGCCGGGCGGACCGTCCCGGGCGACAAGGGCGAGGAGTACCGCTCCGGCTGGCTCGACGGCGCCGAGGCCTGCCTGGAGGACCTCGGCGCCGTCGCGGAGCGGACGCTGGCGGGGATCTCGGGGCCGGAGGGTGACCACGGCAGGGCCGGCGGGCACCCCCGGGCCCGGCGCATGGAGGTGGAGCGGGCCAAGGTCGCGGTCACCCCCCTGTACCTGTCGTTCACCCCTGCCTCGGAGCTGGACCCGGAGGTGACCGAGGAGGTGCTCGTCGCCGTCCTCGGGACGATGAGCCCCCGGCAGCGGGCGATCTACGCCGGACGGCTGACGGAGTTCACCGACCTGCACCGCGGCCGGCTGGAGCGGCTGTTCGCGGCGTACGGACCGGCCAGCGCCACCACGATGCACGGCCGCTACTCGCTGCTGCACTCCGTGACGAGCATCGCCGTACTGGAACGGCTCCTCGCCTGCCCCCTGGCGCTGCGGGAGGAGTGGGACGCGGCGGAGCTGCCGCCCGCGTGGCTCGACGGGCTGACGACCGCCTGGGGCGGCGACCCGGCCTGAGACGGCCTAGCTCTTGGGGCCCGTGCCGCAGAGGAGGATCGCCTCGCCGAGGCCCTTGACCGTGCCCGTCATCATGCCGATTGCGAGTCCCGGGACGGCGCCCACGCCGCCCGCCATGGCGCCGGTCGCCGTTCCGACGACCGTGCCGAGGTAGATGCTGCTGCCCAGGTGCTTGAGCATGCACTTGTTCCACTCGTCCTCGGTCTTGGGCTTGTCGATCAGGCCCGTCGGGGACATCGAGGCCGCGGTCTTCGCCGCGGGGGCGGTGGGGAGCCCGTCGCGCACCGAGATGGTGGGCGGCGTCACGGTCCCGGTGACCGTGTCCCCGGCGACGCCCTCGATCGTCTGGGTCAGCCGCTTGCCGGCGAGGGTGAGGGCGACCTTGTGGGTGGCGCCGTTCGGCTCCCGGACGATGCCGGGCCGTACGGTGGCGATGTTCCGGCCGGAGCCGTCGGTGAGCCTGACCGTGTCGTTGTCCACGGTCGCGGTGGCCCCGGCGGGGACTTCGAGGTCGGCGCTCTCGGTCCTGGCCAGGACCTGCGGTGCGACGTCCGCGGCCGTGGTGCCGGTGTCGCTGCCCGGCGTTCCGGTGCTGGTGCGGGCGATGTACATCGTGGAGCCGGCCGTGGAGTTGACGACGGGGACCGTGACGGTGGCGTCCGCGGTCCACGGCTGGTTGTCGGTGTTGAAGGTCCAGGTGCCGGTGACCTTCTTGCCGACGGCCGCGAAATCGACCCAGGCGTAGTTCTTCGCCGGGACGTCCACGGCGATGCCGTTGATCGTCGTCTCGTCCGAGGTGTAGGTCTGCGTCGCGGACAGCTGGCTGGAGATCAT
>NZ_JBFBGN010000349.1:0-1685 GCF_040684675.1 Streptomyces sp. NPDC089915
GGCCGAGCTCGGGCATGAAGCCCTGGACGGCGGCGAGGACGGCGTAGTCCCCGCAGCCCGGACACCAGCGGACCTCCTGGTCCGACTTGAAGTCCTTCATCGACTGCTTGGCCTCGGCCTTGGGCACCAGCGAGAGCAGGGTGGGGGCGTCGGTCACCTCAGTCATTGATGGCCTCCTTGAGAACCGTCGCGAGCTGCTCCGCCTTGAAGGGCATTCCGTTGACCTGGTTGTACGACTGGGCGTCGACCAAGTACTTCGCCCGGATCAGGGTGGCCAGCTGTCCGAGGTTCATCTCGGGCACCACTACCTTGTCGTAACGCTTCAGGACCTCACCGAGATTCCTCGGGAAGGGGTTGAGGTGGCGCAGGTGGGCCTGTGCGACGGGGGTTCCGGTGGTGCGCAGGCGGCGGACGGCGGCGGTGATGGGGCCGTAGGTGGAGCCCCAGCCGAGGACGAGGGTGCGGGCGCCGTCCGGGTCGTCGACGTCGAGGTCGGGGACGGTGATGCCGTCGATCTTGGCCTGGCGGGTGCGGACCATGAGGTCGTGGTTGGCCGGGTCGTAGGAGATGTTGCCCGTGCCGTCCTGCTTCTCGATCCCGCCGATGCGGTGTTCGAGGCCGGGCGTACCGGGGACCGCCCAGGGGCGGGCCAGGGTCTGCGGGTCGCGCTTGTACGGCCAGAAGACCTCGGTGCCGTCCGCGAGCTGGTGGTTGGGGCTCGTGGCGAACTGGACGCTGAGGTCCGGGAGGTCGGCCACGTCCGGGATCCGCCAGGGCTCGGAACCGTTGGCGAGGTAGCCGTCGGAGAGCAGGAAGACCGGCGTGCGGTAGGTCAGGGCGATCCGGGCCGCGTCGAGCGCGGCGTCGAAGCAGTCCGCCGGGGTGCGCGGGGCGACGATGGGGACGGGGGCTTCGCCGTTGCGGCCGTACATGGCCTGGAGGAGGTCGGCCTGCTCCGTCTTGGTCGGCAGGCCGGTGGAGGGGCCGCCGCGCTGGATGTCGACGATCAGGAGCGGGAGCTCCAGGGAGACCGCGAGGCCGATGGTCTCGGACTTCAGGGCCACGCCCGGCCCGGAGGTGGTCGTCACGCCCAGCGCCCCGCCGAACGCGGCTCCCAGGGCGGCGCCGATGCCGGCGATCTCGTCCTCGGCCTGGAAGGTCCGCACGCCGAAGTTCTTGTGCTTCGACAGCTCGTGCAGGATGTCCGAGGCCGGGGTGATCGGGTAGGAGCCGAGGTAGAGCGGCAGGTCCGCCTGCCGGGCCGCCGCGATCAGCCCGTAGGAGAGGGCCAGGTTCCCGGAGATGTTGCGGTAGGTACCGGTCGGGAACGCCTTCGTCGCGGGGGCGACCTCGTAGGAGACGGCGAAGTCCTCGGTGGTCTCGCCGAAGTTCCAGCCCGCCCGGAACGCGACGATGTTCGCCTCGGCGATGTCCGGCTTCTTGGCGAATTTGTGCCGCAGGAAACTCTCCGTGCCCTCCGTCGGACGGTGGTACATCCACGACAGCAGACCCAGCGCGAACATGTTCTTGCTGCGCTCGGCCTCCTTGCGGGTCAGCCCGAAGTCCTTGAGCGCCTCCACCGTCAGCGTCGTCAGCGGCACCCGGTGGATGTTGTAGGCGTCGAGGGAGCCGTCCTCCAGGGGCGAGGTGTCGTAGCCGACCTTGGCCATCGGCCGCTTGGTGAA
>NZ_JBFBGN010000350.1:0-1660 GCF_040684675.1 Streptomyces sp. NPDC089915
CAAGGAGGCCCTGGCGGCCGACCGGCCGGTGGGGCTGGCCGTGGAGACCAAGCACCCCACGCGTGCGGGCGGGCGGCTGGAGGCCGAGCTGGTGCCAGGAGAACGCCTGTGATCAGCAGAACGCTGCCCATGTAGCCCAGGCCGGAGCTGTCGGAGAGGAAGTCGCCCATCGAGGTGCCCAGGGTGTTCGAGACGAGGATCGCCGACCAGAACAGCGCCTCCCCCCGGAAGGTCACGATGTCCCGGATGACGAAGGTCTGGCCGGTGAACTTCCAGACGACGAAGATCGCGACGAGCAGGGAGACGAGGATGGCCGCGCCGGCCGGATAACCGAGCCCGAGCCCCTGTGGGCCCCAGCCCAGGGAGGTGGTGCCCCGCGCGAGGTACTTGGAGCTGGCGTCGCGGTTCATGAAGTCCGACACGGTGGTGCCGACCATGCTCGTGGAGACGATGACGGGCCAGTAGAAGAACGGGTTGTACCGCTTCGCCCGCAGCTGCACCACCAGGGTCACCACGAACATGAGGAACAGCGCGATCGTGGTGAGGAAATAGCCCAGGCGCAGGGTCTGCGCGAAGAGGTCACCGGCGGTCTCACCCAGGGTGGTGGCGGCGATCTTCATGATCCAGAAGGCGAGGGTGACCTCCGGCAGCTTCCGCACCACGTACTGGGCGGTGCCCTGTCGCGCCCCCTTCACCGGTGAGGGTGGACGCGGTGAGAGAAGCAGGCGTCCTTCGTGCATGGCCCACCGCTTACGGAGTCGTGCTGCGACCTCCGGGTCACGTGTGGTGACCACGAGGGCGGCTTCCGCCTCGTCAGCGGCTGCGAAGAGTACGTCCATGACCCGTCGGCCCGTGGCGCGGTCGAGGTCGCTGGTGGGGTCGTCCGCCAGGATCAGGCGTGGGGCGGTGGCCAGTGTGCGGGCGATGGCGACGTGCTTGGCCTGGCCGCCGGAGAGCTCGGCGGGCCGGTGGGCGGCCCCGCCGGCGAGGCCGACGCGGGTCAGGATCTGCTCCAGCCAGGCGGGGTCGAGGCGTTCGCCGGCGAGACGCAGCGGGAGTTCCACGTTCTCCCGTACGGACAGCGAGGGGATCAGGTTGAAGGCCTGGAAGACGAAACCGACGCGCTTGCGGCGCAGTTCCGTCAGCTGGGTCTCGTTCATCCCGTTCAGCTCGGTGTCACCGATGTAGGCGGAGCCGCTGGAGGGTTTGTCCAGGCCGGCGGCGCAGTGCAGGAAGGTCGACTTGCCGGAGCCCGAAGGCCCCATGACGGCCGTGAAGGAGCCCCGGCCGATCCCGACGGTGACGCCGTCCAGCGCGCGCACGCCGCGCCCGGCCTTGCCGTACTCCTTCACGACCTCGTTCAGACGCAGCGCAACTGTAGGTGACATCGCAGACTCCACAACTCAGCAGGTTTCTTGTCTGCGTTGACGTTATGAACCAGCCATATCGGCGGCTTATCGAGCGCTTAAGCGCCTCTGTTAAGCGCCTCTGCCGAGCGCCTCGTGCGCCTTCGCCTCCCAGGGCGGCGAGCCGATCCGGCGGAAGATCGCGAGCGCGGTGGTCAGATGCTGCCGCCCCTCTTCCTCACGGGCGCTGCCGAGCCGGGCCTCGCCTAGTGCGAACAGGATCTGGCCCTCGATCATGGGGCTCCGGGTGCGGC
>NZ_JBFBGN010000351.1:0-1651 GCF_040684675.1 Streptomyces sp. NPDC089915
GACGGCGGGCTGCTCACCCTCGACGGGGCCAGCCGGGGCAACCTGTTCAGCGGGGGCGCGGACACACGGCCATGCTCGTACACGGCTCTGACAACGGGCCGCCGGGTCGGCCGTCGGGCCCCGCCCGGGTGCCGGACGGCCCTGTCGCTCCCTGCCGGACCGGGGGTGTGTGTCGGTGGTGTCCTCGATCATGTCCGGATGACTCTTCGAACGTATGACACCGAGACCGGGATCGACTGGCTCGCGGCGCCCCGCTGGACACCCTTCGGCGGATACAACGTGGTGATGGCCCGGGGACTGACCCCGGACGAGCTGGTGGAGCGGCTCGCGGCGCGGGCCTTCTGGGGGGTGCCCGCCGTCCTCGAACCGGTCGTCGGCGAGTACACCGCCGAGCAGGTCGCAGACCCGGACCTCTTCGATGCCGACTCCGACGTACACCTGCGCTACGGTGCGTACGCGGGCCTGTCGTTCGTGGTGATGTACGGCGCGTGGTGGGGCGAGTTCAAGGGGATCGGCCCGGTCTCGGCGGACGGCGCGCACGTCTTCCAGGTGACCTTCGAGGAGGACAACGGCAAGCCCGTGCCGCCCTTCTTCGAGTACCACCGGGACGGGAGCCCCGCCTGCTCGTTCAATCTGCACCTGGACGGGTCATGGGGATACGACGGTGTCGCCGGGGACCCGGAGGTGGCCGCGGAGGTGACGGCGGCCATGGCGGAGGCCGGACTGCCCGTCGCCGGCCGCGACGGATACACGGGCGAGGAGGACGACGAGCGGACGCGGTCCACCCTCCTGGGGATCCTGGGCCGTCTCTTCGACCTCTCCCTGCCGCGCGAGCGGATCCTCCGGGGCTCCCTCCCCACGGCCACGCTGACGACCTGAGCGGGGTCCCGCCAACGGGCTACTGGATGCTCTTGAGGTGGGGATGTCCCGGGTCGGCGGGGCAGGCGAAGACGTTCAGCTTGCCCCAGCGGCCCACCTGGACCCCGGTGGGCTCGGCGTCCGCGGCGACGGCCGGGTCCCGTTCCTCCAGCGGCATCCAGCTGCCGCTCCCGCCGTCCCACTCCTTGCTGTCGATGGTCAGCAGCAGTTCCATCGGGGCGGCCGCGCAGGCCGGGCACTCCAGGACGTCGGCGTCGGTCAGGTTCCAGGACGCGTAGCCGCCGGCACGCCAGCCGGGCGGGATGGACAGGTCGAACTGGTAGGTCGGCCAGTCCCATTCCTCCACCTCGGCTTCCTCGGCCTCCTCTTCGAGGGCCTCCTCCCTGGCTTCGATCCGGGCGCACAGCTCCTCGGGCAGCAGCCCTGCGAAGGGGTACGTGACCACCTGCTCGGGGTGCAGCACGCACGGCTCGGGTACGTACCCCTCGGAGCCCACGCGCTCCGGCACGGGCGGCTGCGCCAGCACCTCGACGACCTCCCACGACCGGCGCCAGCGCAGGTCCAGCAGCATGCCGGTCCGGTTCTCACCGTGCGCGTCGAAGGGGCACCAGAACACCTGGAGCAGATCGCTGTCGTCCGGCCCCGCGAGCAGGTCGGGCACGTCGCGGCGGTACAGCTGGGCCACACCGATCATCGGGAGCGGGTTGTTCTCCCCGCCCTCTCCGACAAGGACATCGAAGACCTCCGCTGGGCCCTGCGCACCGGCGCCGAC
>NZ_JBFBGN010000352.1:0-1640 GCF_040684675.1 Streptomyces sp. NPDC089915
CGCCTCGTATAGCCAGTACCAGCCAGACGACTGGTACCGCTGCCAGAACGATCAGCAGTAGACAGCACGGCAGCGGGGACGGCCCCTTGAGGGGTGGCCGGGCTTCTATCTGCGGGGCCACTCGGCGCACGTCGTCGGCGTGATACCACGTCTTACTGGCGGACCCGGTAGTGGTCATCCAGCTGTCCGTACGGACCCGTACTCCGTGGGCCAGCGCATTCACATACACCGAGCGAGCACCCACGCCCGGCCACAAAGTGCTCACCTGGCGCGCCGTCAGCCAGACGCCCTCGAACTCGCCAGCCATATCGTGCCCCTCTCCCGGCAGCCAGTGACACAGCATCACGAACTGTCCCATGGCCAGGCGCAATTCACCCCTCCCATCACTTCTCGGGGTTCCGACGCACCGATCCGCTTCCCGGGGTCTGACTGCCGCCCGGCCCCCATCTCACGACGACGTGGTGGAAGACCGTCAGGCAGTGTCCGATGGCTCTTGCCCGGGGTGGTGGATCCACCGCCGCTCCGGGCAGGAACTCGTCATGGCACGTCGGCATGAACTGACGAATGCTCAGTAGGAACGACACCGCCGGCGGTCGGCCGACGGCACCTGGTCGAGGATCCTGCGCGCTCTGCAGGCCGGAGCCGACGCCACCGCGCTGGACACGGACGGCTCGTGGGCGGTGAACGCCGACTCGACCACCTGCCGGGCCCACCAGCACGCAGCCGGAGCACGCAACACGCCACCGAAGGACCACCCCGAGAAAGGGGCGGCACCCGTGGGGACGAAGATGGCCACGAGGCCCTGGAAGGCTCCCAGGACGGACTGACCAGCAAGATCCACCTACTGGCCGACGACCGCTGCCGGCCCCTGGTCCGGCTGACCTCGCCCGTCCAACCCGGGGACAGCCCGATGTTCATCCCGCTCATGCGGGCCCTGAACATCGCCCGCCGCGGGCCCGGGCGTCCCCGCACCCGGCCGGACCGGGCCCGCGGCGACAAGGCCCGCACCACCTGAGGGGGCGGCTCCCCGGACCTCATCGCCGGGAAGCCCGACAGGGCGCGTGTTCACGCCGACCACGGTCCTGCCTCAGGCATGGTCTGGGCCAAAGGGGCCCTCTCCTATCGGTAGTTGAGCTCCGCGAGTTCGGTGGCCAGGCGGCGGCGCAGGGCGGGGACCCGCGAGGCGACGGGCAGGACGGCGTTGCGCGCGGCGCGCAGGGCCGGGTTGCGGGTGGTCGCGACGCGGGTCATCCGGTCGGTCAGGGCGACCACCCTCAGGGCCACGGGCCGGCGGCGGGCCCCGTAGCCGTCGAGGTCCCCGTCGGCGAAGGCGCGGCCGAGGGCGTACGCGTCCTGGATGCCGGTGTTCATGCCCTGGCCGCCGGCCGGGCTGTGCACGTGGGCGGCGTCCCCGGCGAGCAGCAGCCGGCCGGCCCGGTAGCGGTCGGCGACGCGGTGGTGGATCCGGAAACGGGAGGACCAGGCCAGCTCGCGGACGGCGGCCTGCCCGGGCGCGCGCTCCTCCAGCAGGCCCCGTACGAAGGCCAGGTCCGGTTCGGCGGGAGCCTCGGCGACGCTCGCGACCACCCGGTAGTGCCCTCCGGGCAGCGGGGCGATCACGGATATCGGAAGAGCACACC
>NZ_JBFBGN010000353.1:0-1630 GCF_040684675.1 Streptomyces sp. NPDC089915
CAACGCGTCGGGGTGTTCGCCGGTCAGAGCGTCGCATTCCGCGTCGAGCAGGTCGAGCAGCGTTTCCCGTGTGATCAGGCGGTGCCTCAGCCACTGCCAGAGCTGGACCCGCGCGATCTCGGCGGTTGCGGTGTCCTCCACGAGGCCGCCCAGTTCCAGAGCTCCGCGCCCGCGGAGCCATGATTCGAAGTACCGCAGCGCGACGGCCACGTTCGTGCGGATGCCCTCCGGAGCCGGCGACACCACGTTCCGGCGTACGGACAGCAGGTCCGAGGCCTGGACGTCCGCAGGCGTGGCGCCGTCGTCGATCTGGTGCGGCCTGGCACCGAGTACGGCGTCGAAGGACTCCCGGCACACCGGGACCTGTGCGGGATGGGCCACCCACGCGCCGTCGAAGCCTTCGGCGGCCTCGCGCTCCGCGTCCATGCGTGTCTTGGCCAGCGCGCCGAGATTGGTGACGCGGTCCGCCCCCGGCACATGGGTGACCATTCCGCCGATGGCGTGTGCGCCCCGGCGGTGGCAGGTGCGGACGAGCAGTTTCGCGTACCTCCGCATGAACGGGGCGTTCATGGTGACGGCGGCCCGGTCCGGGAGGAGGAAGTCGGTGCAGTAGCTGTAGGTCTTGAGCAGGCTGAAGAGGTAGTCCCAGCGTCCGGCGTTGAGGCCGGCGGAGTGCGCGCGCAGCTCGTAGAGGATCTCCTCCATCTCGAAGGCCGCCGGGACGGTTTCGATCAGGACCGTGGCCCGGATCGTCCCCTGGGGAATGCCGAGGAGGTCCTGGGCGAGAACGAACACGTCGTTCCACAGCCTGGCCTCGTGCCGGTTCTCCAGTTTGGGCAGGTAGAAGTAGGGTCCGCTGCCGACGTCGATCTGGCGCTGGGCGCAGTGGAAGAGGTACAGCCCGAAGTCGACCAGGGAGGCGGAGACCGCACGTCCGTGGACGGTGAGGTGTGCCTCGTCCATGTGCCAGCCGCGGGGGCGGACCATGATGGTGGCGAGGTGAGGGGCGGCCTGCTGGTTCTGCGGGTCCTCCGTCGTGTCCGGGGTTGTGAACGCGATCCGCTGCTCGACTGCGTCCAGCAGGGTCAGCTGGCCGGTGATGACGTTCTCCCAGAGGGGGGACGTCGCGTCCTCGAAGTCCGCGACCCATACCTGGGCACCCGAGGTCAGGGCTCCGGCGGCCACTGCCTGCTCGGGAGGTCCCGTGATCTCCACGCGGCGGTCGGCCAGACCGGGTCCGGCGGGAGCGACCCGCCAGTTCGGTGCGCTGCGGACCGCGGATGTGGCGCGGGGGAAGTCCAGGCGGGAGCCGGAGGCCATTCTGTCGGCGCGGTGCCGGCGGTCGGTGAGAAGGTCCAGGCGCCGCTGCTCGAATGCCGAATCCAGCCGGGCCAGGAAGGTCAGGGCCGCGGGCGTGAGGATCTCCTCGAAGCGGGGTCCGGGTCGGCCGAGGACCTCGATGCGGCGGGATGGTGCGGGCGGTGGCATGCGGTCTCTCCAAACGAGACAGGAGGGAGGGAGAAGATCAGAGCGGCGCGCGTGCTGCACTCTGTCACCTCCCGTCGCCGGGCCCACGCATGAGCCCGTGTGTTCACGGCCGGTCGTGGGCCGGCGCCACTGAGGGGCGCCG
>NZ_JBFBGN010000354.1:0-1624 GCF_040684675.1 Streptomyces sp. NPDC089915
CACAGGGCCTGGACGGCGTAGTGGGATCGGGACTGGTCCTCACCGCCGTGGCCGTTCTCGTGCCGGCCTCGGACGGACGGCGGTCAGGGCGGTTCGACCTGCTGGGCACCACGACCGTCACCCTCGCCCTGACCTGCCTGGTCTGGGCATTGACCACCGCACGCGGCACCGGCTGGACGGATGCCCGGGTGCTCGCCGCCCTCGGCGCCGCCGTCGTACTGCTCGGGGCGTTCGCCGTCATCGAGCTGCGCCGGACCGATGCCCTGATACCGCCGAGGCTCTTCACCACCGGTAGGGTCGCCGCCGGCAACCTGCTGATGGCCCTGCTGGGCTCCGTATGGATCGCCTTGTTCTACTTCCTCCCGCTCTACCAGCAACAGGTGCTCGGATCAGCGCCCTTGGCCACCGGAGCGGGCCAGCTCCCGCTCGCGGCCGCGAACATGCTCGGCTCCACCCTCGCGCCGCGCCTGTCCCGCCGATTGGGTGCCACCGTGACCGTGACGGGAGCCCTGTTGGCCGAGGCCGCCGGACTGCTGTGGCTGTCCCGGATCAGCGCCGACGGCAGCTACCTCGCCGACATCCTCGGCCCGAGCGTCCTGGTCGGCCTCGGCCTCGGCGTCGCCTTCGTCCAGCTCACGGCCCTCGCCGTCGAAGGCGTCCCGCCACAGGACGCGGGCCTGGCCGGGGCACTGGTGAACACCACCCGCCAGGTCGGCGGCGCCGTCGGACTCGCGGCCCTCGCAACCCTGGCCGGCTCGGTCACCACGCACGCCGCCCTACGAGAACCGCACGTGGAGGCGCTCACCGCCGGTTACCGGACGGCGTTCTCCATCTCGGCCGCGGTGCTGGCCTCGACGGCCTGCCTCGCTCTTCTCCTCACGCGCCGCACCGGCCCACGGGCCACCGCCGAAACGACCCTCACCCGCTGCGCCCCCGGGCGCGGCTGACGCCGCACCCGGGGGCCGCCCGCCGCACGTCCCGCAAGCAACCCGCATCTCGAAGGAGAACCCACCATGTCCGCTTCCTCCAACGCCCTGCTCGCCGAGCCGTGGAAGGCCCTCTGGAACAACGACCTGTCCTTCACCGACAAGATCATCGCTCCTGACTTCGTCGCGCACGCCGCTCCTCTCACGGGCTCGGGCGACGACACGGTGCACGGCCGTGACGGCCTGAACGGGTGGGTGGCGGGCATCCACACGATCCTGCGTGACCTCAGCTTCGAGATCACCGTCGGCCCGATCGCCACCGACGACTTCCTGGTGGTCCGCTGGGCGGCCGAAGGCACGTACGCCGGAGGCTTCCCGGGAGCCTCGCAGGACGCCGTGGGCAACCGGGTCCGCTTCACGGGAACCGACACCCTGCTGGTCAGGGACGGCATGCTCGCCGAGTACTGGGCCAACGCCGACAGCCTGCTGTTCGTGCGGCAGCTCGGTGTCCGCGAGCTGTCCTGACCGGCACATCGAAGGGGAGGGTCCGGGCGGACCCTCCCTGATCGCCCCCGAGGCGTCCCTGACCCGACCCGGAACAACCCCTGACCGGCCTCGCCGGTCAGGGAGCTGCTGAACGGCGAGAAGTGGTTCGTGACCTGCGGCGACATCGCGGACTTCCTGCTGGTGCAGGCGGA
>NZ_JBFBGN010000355.1:0-1611 GCF_040684675.1 Streptomyces sp. NPDC089915
TCCGGGTCGTCTGGAGTCCCACCCTGGGCTACGCCGACACCGCCCCGGCCGTCGCGGCCACCGCGCTGCGCGCGCTGGACCGGATCGCCCGGGCCGGCCTGTGCCGCCTCGTCGACCACCCGGTGGAGCTGCGCGATCCGGCCCCGGCCTGGACCGCCCTGCGCTCCGGCGCCGCTGACGGGAGCACCGGGGCCCTGCTCCAGGCCAACGCGCGGGCCCTGCGCGCGGCCTTCGAGGAGGCCGATCTCCTCGCCACCCCGACGACCCCGCACCCGCCGCACGGCCACGAGGGGCCCGGGGCGCGCATGAGCGTGGCGCTCACCTGGGCCTTCAACCTCTCCGGCCACCCCGCGCTCACCCTGCCCGCCGGCCGCACCCCCGACGGCGAACCGGTGGGCCTCCAGCTGATCGCCCGCCACCACACCGACGCCCGGCTCCTGGAAGCCGCCGCCGCATGGCACGGCACCTCACCGGTCCGCTCGGGCGCCGGCCCGTCGGGCGGGGCCCCGTCGGGCGGGGGTCAGCGGGTGGTGTAGCCGCCGTTGAGGAAGAGGGTCTGGCCGTTGGCCCACCAGCCGTCGGTGAGCATGTGCCGCACCCACGGGACGATGTCCTCGATCTTCGTGAGGTCCCCGTTCATCGCGGAGGACTTGTGGTACGCGACGGAGTCGTCGTCCTCGGCCGGGTAGAAGAAGGACGTGTCCATCGGGCCGGGGGCGATGTTGTTGACGGAGATGTTGCGGCCGAACAGCTCCTTGGACAGCGCACGGGTGAAGTGCTCGACGGGGGCCTTGCTGCCGGCGTAGGAGGAGTACAGGCCGGTGTAGGCGGCGAGGAGCGAGGTCACGATGGTGATGATCTTCCCGCCGTCCTCCATCCGGCGCGCGGCTTCGCGCATCACGAAGAACGCGGCCTTGGAGTTGACCGCGAACATGCGGTCGTACTCCTCCTCCGTGATCTCCGTGAGCGGCTTCTTCAGCACCATGCCCGCGGTGTTGACGCTGATGTCGAGCCTGCCGAAGCGTTCGACGACCTCGTCGAAGACGCGTTCCACCTCGGCGACGCTGGTCAGGTCGGCCTGGAGCGCGAAGGCCTCGCCGGGGCCGGCGTTGATCCGCGCGACGACGTCCTCGGCCTTGGCCTTGGAGGAGGGGCTGTTGTAGTGGACCGCGACCTTGGCGCCCTCGGCGCCGATGGTGGTGCTGATGAGCCCGCCGAGGTTGCGGGAGGCGCCGCCGACGAAGGCGACCTTTCCGGCCAGCGTCTTGGTGGGGGTGTTCACCATGGTCGTTCTCCTTGAGAGAGCACGGAGGGCAGGGACTGCCCCTCGGGACGGGTGATCCGCGCGCCCCGTGTCCCGCAGCATGCACGGTGTCCTGGGGAGCGTTCTTGGACGATCCGCGCGGCCGTTGGGACGATCCGCGCATCGCCGGTACGGGCGCACGGCGGCGCACCGGTCACCGTCCGCCCCCGGACTTGTGCGTACAGTGGCACCGCTCGCGTCACGGGTGGGGGACGGGGAGAATCGTGGGCGTGGTGGGTTCGCACATCAAGCCGGGGTACTGGTAGATCGCGAGCCCGGCGGCGTTGGTGCCGGGTCCGGCGGGCTCC
>NZ_JBFBGN010000356.1:0-1600 GCF_040684675.1 Streptomyces sp. NPDC089915
CCGGGGTGCGCCCGACGCAGGCGGACGGCTTCGCCCAGGCCCTGCTGGGCCCCGCGGCGGGCCCCGCCGACGAACGCCGGGGCGCCGCCCTGCTGGCCTGGCTGCTGGCCCAGGCCGCCGAGCGCGGGCACACCGCCCTGGAGGCGCCCGTGCTGGAGAAGGCCCTGGCCCAGTACGGGGTGCCGGCCCCCGCCGAGACCCTGGAGGCGGCGATCGGCGACGGCACCGTGCTGGTGTTCCACGAGCCGCTGGGCGAGCCCGCCGCCGAGGACGAGGAGCCGCCCGTGCGCGTCCTCGTGGGCCTGGAGGAGCACGCCCTCGCGGAGGAGAGCCTGGCCGACGGCCTGGCCCGGCTGGCGGCCACCTTCACCGCCCCGGCCGACTGGTCCGCGGCGGCCACCGGTCCCGGCGCCGACCTGGTCCGGGCGGTGGCGGGCGCCGGTCTGGTCACCCACGCCGGCGGCGAGGCGGCCCGCGCCGAGGCCCTGGCCCTGCAGGCGGCCGCGCGCGGGCTGGGCCTGCGCACCGTGCTGGCCGCGCACGCCCCCGCGCCGGAGGCCGTCACCGTCGCCGAGCTGCTCTCGGGGGCGCGGGGCCCCGGCCGGGACGCCGACGGCCGCTTCGAGCTGGACCTGCTCGTCGTCCTGGACGCCCCGCAGCTGGACGTGGAGACGGCCGCCGCCCTGGTGGAGTCGGTGCCGGACGGGGCCCGTCTGGTGCTCTCCGGGGACCCCGGGGTACTCGGCTCGGCCGGGCCCGGCCGGGTGTTCGCCGACGTGCAGGCGGCCCGGGCCTTCCCGCACGTGGTGTCGCGGACCCCTGACCCGGGCCCGATCGGCGAGCTGGTCTCGGGCATCGGGATCGGGGAGCTGAACCAGGTCGACGCCCCCGGCAAGGAGGTCGTCATCGTCCCGGTGCGCGACGCCGGCGAGGCCGTGCACCGCACCGTGCAGCTGGTGGCCGACTCGGTGCCGCGCGCCTTCGGCATCCCGGCCGAGGCCGTGCAGGTCATCACGCCCGGCCACGGGGGCGCGGCGGGGACCCGGGCACTGAACGCGGCCCTCAAGGCCCGGCTGAACCCCGGCCCCGGCCGGTTCGGCGGCTTCGACCCCGGCGACCGGGTGGTCCACGTACCCGCGCCGGGCCGCGCCGTGCCGGCCCGGGTGGTGTCGGCCGACGCCGAGGGGCTGCACCTGGAGGCGGGCGGCGCGCGGATCGTCGTACCGCAGGACCGGGTGGAGTCCCGGGTGCGGCACGGCTGGGCGGTGACGGCGCACCAGGCCGCCGGCGCGCGCTGGCCGGCGGTGGTCGTCGTGCTGCCCGGGGACGCGGCGCAGGCGCTGTCCCGGGACTGGGTCTACACGGCGTTCGGGCGGGCCGAACGGCACCTGTCCGTGGTGCACGGCGTCGACCAGGCCCTGGCCCACGCGGTGGCCCAGGTCCCGCCGAAGCCGCGTACGACGCGTCTGACGGGCCTGCTGCTGGCGCTCACGGCCGCGCAGCAGGAACAGGTGTAGGCGGGCGGTCCGGGCCCGTGACGGCCGTGCCGCCCCCCCCCCGACGGGGGGGGGGGGCCCGGCGCGCCCGGCGGCCCGCGCGC
>NZ_JBFBGN010000357.1:0-1555 GCF_040684675.1 Streptomyces sp. NPDC089915
CCCACGCCCCCCGCCCACCCCCCCGCCCACGCCCCCGACTCCCCCCCGGCCGCGGACCCCGCCAAGCCCCCCGGCACCGCCCCGGGCAAGGCCCTATAGGCGCCCTCCGCCACGCCCCCGGACGACGCCCCGGGCACGGCTCCAGGCAAGCCTCCGGCTGATGCCCCCGCCCCCACCCCCGCCGAGGCCCCGCAAGCGCCCCCCGCCACGCCCCCCGGCGGCGCGGAGTACGTCGCTCCCGCCCCCACGGCGCGGGCCGCCTCCGTCAGTGCGCGGTGTACGGCGTCGGCCAGGGAGGTGTCGGCCGCGCGTAGGTCGGCGCCGCGTAGCCAGAGGGTGGGGGCGGGGGGGGGGCCGCGGGCGCGGTCGGCGGTCAGGGTGGCGAGGGCGGTGGTGCGGCCGGTGCCGGG
The DNA here is from genome assembly GCF_040684675.1 of Streptomyces sp. NPDC089915. Classification (NCBI taxonomy): domain Bacteria; kingdom Bacillati; phylum Actinomycetota; class Actinomycetes; order Kitasatosporales; family Streptomycetaceae; genus Streptomyces; species Streptomyces sp. NPDC089915. Next base: position 411 of record NZ_JBFBGN010000357.1, read on the forward strand.
GTCGCCGATGAGGCCGAGGACGAGGTCCTGCCCGGCGGTGAAGGCGGCCAGTGCGGCGGCGAGGGCGGGGCGGGCCACGGGTTCCGTCACGCCGGCACCGCTCGGGGGCGCGGCCAGGGTGGTCGCGGTCAGTCGCAGGGCGCCCGCCAGGTTGAGGTCGGGGCCGTATCCCGGGACGGTGGCGCCGTTGCGCTCCAGCAGCGCCGCGAGGGGGCCGCCGGGTGCGGTGGCGGCGGCCGCGCGCAGGGGGACGGCGAAGCCGCCGGAGCACCGCTCCGCCGTGAGAGCGGTGCCCAGTACCGCGAGCACCGCTCCGGTCTCCGCGTCGAGGACCGGGCCACCGCAGGCCGCCCCGCCGAGCCTCAGGGCGTCCCGGCCGTCCGTGCCGATCGCCAGCTCCACGGTGGCGGGCAGCACCCGCCGCAGGCCGGCCGCGGTGTAACCGGCCTCCGCGCCCGCCCCGAGCACCCGCGCCTGGCGCCAGCCCCGCGCGGGGAGGCGTACGTACGTTCCCGGAGCGATGGTCCCGCGCGCGGCCACCGGCAGCGGCCGCGTCCCGAGCCCGTCGCTCGGCACCAGGGCGAGCCCCAGCTCCGGCAGGGCGGTCACCTCGGCGGCCTCGGCCCGCCAGGTGCGCCCCCCGGAACCGTGCAGCACGACCCACTCCAGGCCATCGACGGCCTCGTGGCTGGTGAGCACCGTCCCGCGGTCGTCGGCCACGAAGCCGCTGCCGCGCATGCCCCCGGCCGGATCGCGGATCGTCACCAGTTCCGCGAACGCCATGCGCTCCCCGGACTCAGCGGACTCCACGGACTCCATGGCCTCCCCGGACTCCGCCGGGCGCGCCGCTCCCCAGGGCGCCTCCCCGGCACCCCTCGCACCACCTGTGACCTCGTCCGTCAACGCCGCACCACTCTCCCGCCACGGGCCCCGTGCTCATGACGGTAGGCAAGTGAAGATCGGGACGAAAAGCGTGCGGAACGAAAGCGCCCCCCTACGCTCCCTCCGTTCACTCCGAGCGCCTGCTCGGTCGAGTGAACTACGGGCTCCGGGTGGATAAAGACCTACCCGAGGGGGGTCGTGGGGGGGGGGGGGGGGGGGCGAGGCGGGGGCCCCCCACCACGAGCGCCGCCGCCGCGACCGCA
>NZ_JBFBGN010000358.1:0-1551 GCF_040684675.1 Streptomyces sp. NPDC089915
GCAGCCGGCTCACCTCGCCCCGGCCCGCGGGATCCGCCCCGAGCTCGACGCTGCGGGCCGACCGGCTCAGGCGCTGGAGGACACCCGCGCAGTGGGCGGCGCTGGCGGTTCTGGCCGCCGTACTCGTCATCGCCAACCAGGGCGAACGGTCGAAGGGCCAGTCCGACACGCCCCCACCCGACGCGTCCGGCCCCAGCCGTCCCCCACGATCCACCGGACCGGACCCCTTCTCCACCGGCCCGGCAGAACCCGGCAGGAGCCAGTCCGAGCCCGGTACATCACCGGATCCGGCAACGCCCACCGCCGGTGCGCCTCAGTACGCGGTCACCATCGAGAAGCCCGCCGACGGCCCGGTTCCCCGCTGCATCGACCTCTCCGGCCAGGGGCAGCCGGCCCAGGGGCACCAGCTGTGGATCGGCATGCGCGTCGACAAGGAATTCTTCCTGCTCAGACCGGTGAGCCAGGACAGCACGGCCGGTACGGGCCGCTGGAGCGCCAAATCTGTGACCGTTGGCTCCGAAGAGGGAGCCGGTGCCGACTACGCCGTCGCCGTACTGGACGTCACGCCGGACCTGTCCACCACCCTGACCCACCTCACGGTCGACGGCCAGCCTGACAGCCTCTGGCGCATCGCGTTCCCCTCCTACCCCGCCGGAACGATCATCAAGGTGGAACGACCGCTCCATCGGAACGCTGCCGAGCAGGCCGGCTGCTAGGGTGACGTCGAAGAGCCGGGCACGCCAACACCTCGGCTCCGGCAGTCTGAAGGTCGCGCGGACCGGCCTGCTCGACCGGCCGTGCACCGCGGAAGACCGTGACGGCCGCCCCCGCACCGCGGCCCTGCGGAGCAGCCGCCTACTCACTGCTGTGACGGGCGCCGAAGGCCGGCCGCTCAGGCCACCACCCGGGGTCGGGCCGTCCGCGCAGCCTCCGCCTCCGCCGTCGCCGTTCGCGCGAAGGCCCGTACCGCCGCAGTGTCCTGGCCCGCGCGCCACACCAGGCCGAAGCCGGCCGGCTCCGCGTCGGTGACCGGGACGTAGGCGATCCCGGGGCGGGCGTGGTACGTGGTGGCGTGGGCCGAGGTCAGCAGCGCGCCGTCTCCCGCCGCGACCAGCATCAGCGCCTCCTGGAGGTTCAGCACCTCCGGGCCCCGCTCGATCGGCCGCCCGAGCGGGGTGCGCGTCGGGGCGTGGTGCTCGCGCGCATACGCCGGCAGGTCTCCGGAGACGGTCAGCAGCGGGGTTCTCGCGAGGTCCTCCAGGGTCGCGGAGGCCAGGGCCGCCAGCGGGTTCCCGGGGGCCACGGCCAGCACCCGGCCCTCCGTGATGAGCGCGAGCCCCTGCACCAGGTCGGCCTCGCGCACGGGGAACTCGGTGAACGCCAGGTCGTAGGAGCCGGCGCGCAACTGCCCGTGCGGGTCGGTGAACGGGGCTTCGCACACCTCGACGGCGATCCCGGGGTGCGTGGCGCGCAGGGCCCGCGCGGCACGCAGGACGAGTTCCCCGCCCGGCGGGGTGGTGAAGCCGACGTGCAGCACTCCGTCGGCGGCGC
>NZ_JBFBGN010000359.1:0-1546 GCF_040684675.1 Streptomyces sp. NPDC089915
CACGGTCGACACCCCCTCGCGCTGCACGAGGTGGATGTCGACCGGACCGACCGGGCCGGTGACGAACCAGGCGACGACCTGCTCGCTACCGGCGGGCCACACCTCGTCCTCCAGCGGCGCCCTGACCACGAGGTCGTCCGCGCCCAGGAGGACCGCGCGAGACGGCTTGCTCAGCCATGAGTCGATCCGGCGGGCCACCCGGCGCACCACACCGAGCACGCCCGCGGGCCGGTCCGAAGGGCTGCCGGGAGGACCGGCGGGAGGCTCGGCGGGAGGTTGGCTCACACAACCCCTCCTATCAGCCCACCGCCCGGACCACCCCTCCCCCGGCGGCGAAACGCCGTGCCGCCCCCCGCACGGGGGCTACGCGTTGAGCGCCGACCAGAGCCACTGGCCGCCGACGCGGACGTACAGCCGCTTGTTGGCGGAGTCCACGGCGAGGGTGCCGTCGAGGGGCTGGCGGGTGAAGGAGGCGTCGGTGACCGGGCCCGGAACCAGCCGCAGCGGCGGGTTCGGGGCGTTCTTGACGGGGATCGTGCCGGTCGCCTGGGCTCCGGTGGTGCCGTAGCTGTTCTCCACCCGGAAGTCGCCGGTGGAGGACTGCTCGTAGTAGATGTGGGTGCCGGTCGGCGCGGTGGTGTAGAGGCCGACGACGTTGCGCAGCACCGCGGTGGAGCCCGGGCCCGAGTAGAGGGCGACGCCCGCGTTGACGGTGGCCTTGTCCCGGTTGGCGATGACCACGTTCTCCAGCGCGCTGGCGCTCGCCGCCCAGCTGATGATGTTCCGCGCGGTGGCCGGGGTGCCCTCCGCGAAGTCGCCCGCGTAGCAGTAGATGTTGGTGGCGTAGACGTGCCGGCAGCCGGCGTCGGTCTTCAGGTGCGGGCCGCCCTGCATGCGGGAGGTCTCGAACTTGCAGTCCGTGAGGTAGACGCCGTTGGGGTTGTTGGTGGTGACGGCGCCCTGGCCGATCCACAGCGCGCCGGTGCCGAAGGCCTCCAGGCGGCAGCCGATGAAGTGGATCTGGTTGATGTTGTCCTTGCTGTGGCCCCAGGCGCCCTCGGTGGCCGAGGAGGCGTTGCGCAGCCAGATGTTGGGCTGGGTCGTGCTGCCGGCGGTGCCGGTGCAGTCCTCGATGACCAGGTTGTAGAAGCGGGAGTCCCAGAACTCCACGGCGTCGACGCACATGTCCTTGTTCGAGGTCATGAAGACGTCGCGGAAGTAGGAGTTGTTGTTGTAGTACAGCTCCAGCAGCAGGCCGGTCTTGCCGTTGCCGTTGAAGCCGAGGTTCTCGACGGAGCAGTAGCGGCGGTGGGTGGCGCCGGTGGAATAGGCGGCTCCCGTGCCGGACATCCGGAGCAGGATGCCGTCGCCTCCCTTGACCAGCATGGACGCCTTCGCCCCGGCGCCCGCCAGCCGGATGCCATCGGCCTTGACGGCGAGCGCGGGTATCCCGGCCGCGGGCTTGACCAGGTACTTCCCGACGGGGAAGTACACGGTGCCGCCGCCCGCCGCGGCCGCCGCGTCCAGTGCGCGCTGGACGGCGGCG
>NZ_JBFBGN010000360.1:0-1546 GCF_040684675.1 Streptomyces sp. NPDC089915
GTCCATCCGTGCCGACACCCATATTTCGGACGTGCGGAAAGTGGCACCATGGGCCCCCGCCGAGCGGCCTCTCCTGCCCGAGAGACCAGTGACCGCCGCTCCGGCGGCCACCGCCCACGCAAGCGAACACGAGGGGGACAGCCGTGCCTGCTCCACGGATGAGCACCACACCACTGCCGGGAATCGGGGTCCAGTACGACCTGACCACCCGCGAGCGCCGCCACCTGTCGGTGGTCGCGCACCGAGACGGTACGCGCACGGTGAACCTCTACCGGGCCGACGACCCCGACGCCTGCGCCCAGTCGCTGCGGCTGACGGGCGCGGAGACGGCCTCGCTGATCGACGCCCTGATGCCGGCGCACCACAGCCCGAGCGTCCTGCACACCACCGGCCTCGGCCTGGTCGCCGAGCGCGTCGAGCTGTCCGGGCACTCGTACTGGAACGGGCGGCTGCTGGGCGAGACGAGGATGCGGACGGAGACCGGGGTGTCGATCGTGGCCGTACTGCGCCGCGCGGAGGCCCGCCCCTCGCCCGCGCCGGACTTCCGTCTCGCCGGCGGGGACACCCTCATCGTGATCGGCACCCGCGAGGGCGTCGACGCGGCCGCCTCCATACTCGGACGGGAGTGACGCCCGTGCATTCCGCTGTCTTCCTGATCGAGTTCGGCGCGATCATCCTGGGCCTGGGTCTGCTGGGCCGGGTCGCCGGCCGGCTGAAGTTCTCCCCGATACCGCTCTACCTGCTGGCCGGGCTGGCCTTCGGGACCGGCGGGCTGCTGCCCATGGGGGCGAGTGAGGAGTTCGTCGCGATCGGCGCCGAGATCGGCGTGATCCTCCTGCTGCTGATGCTGGGGCTGGAGTACACGGCCTCGGACCTGGTGTCCAACCTCAAGACCCAGTACCCGGCCGGGCTCGTCGACTTCGCCCTGAACGCGGTCCCGGGTGCGGTCGCCGCCCTGCTGATGGGCTGGGGCGCGGTCGCCGCCGTCGTCCTGGCCGGGGTCACCTGGATATCGTCCTCCGGGGTCATCGCCAAGGTCATGGGCGATCTGGGGAGGGTCGGCAACCGGGAGACGCCGGTCATCCTGTCGATCCTGGTCCTGGAGGACCTGGCGATGGCGGTCTACCTGCCGATCATCACGGCCCTCCTCGCCGGGGTCGGCCTGGCCGCCGGCAGCCTCACCCTGGCCATCGCCCTGGGCGTCGCCGGGGCGGTCCTGTTCGTCGCGGTCCGCTACGGACGCCACATCTCCCGCTTCTTCTCCGGCGACGACCCGGAGAAGCTGCTCCTCGTGGTCCTCGGTCTGACGCTGCTCGTCGCGGGCATCGCCCAGCAGCTCCAGGTCTCCGCCGCGGTCGGCGCGTTCCTCGTCGGCATCGCCCTGTCCGGGGAGGTGGCGGAGGGCACGCACACCCTGCTCAGCCCGCTGCGGGACCTGTTCGCGGCCGTGTTCTTCGTCTTCTTCGGCCTGCACACCGACCCCGCGAGCATCCCGCCCGTCCTGCTGCCCGCCCTCGCGCTCGCCGTCGTCACGGCGGGCACGAAG
>NZ_JBFBGN010000361.1:0-1537 GCF_040684675.1 Streptomyces sp. NPDC089915
GCACTGTCCGCGACCTCGGTGACCACCGTCGCCCCCGTGCGCGACGGCGGCGGCCATCGCGGCGTCCGCGTCGGGGACGTAGACCCGCAGGAGCGCCGGCATCACGGGCCAGTCGGCCCGCCGGTCGAAGGCCAGCACGACCGTATCGCCGACCCGGATCTCCCCGTGCCCGATGCTCCCGTCCGCGACGGCCACCCGGGCGAGCTCCTCGCCCCCGAACCCCGCGGTGGCGATAGGGCCGATCTAGGCCAGGACCCGTCCCAGTACGGCGCCCGCCTCCCGGCGATGTTGCGCACCCCGGAATCATTTCCTCCGCAAGGGTTGACGCGGGCGTCCGGTCGGACGGATCGTGATCGCCTCAGCTACGTGAGCGCTGGAGGTCCCGTGAGCAAGCTCCGCACGACGGCGATGACCCTGCCGAACCGCACCGCCGTCCGCACGACGCCGGAGCGACCCCGGACGGAGCTGAGCAACGAGGAGCTTCTCGAGCGGTACCCCGCCGTCGCCGAGATCATGGCCCGCTGGAACCTCGAGCGGATGAGCGACACCGAGATCTGACCGGTCCGCGTCCTCGGGGAACCAGGGTGCGCGGTCTCCTCGGGCGGGGCCGGTGTGCGGTGGTGGTTACGCGGGGCGGTCCTTGAGGGCCGTGATCAGGGCGTGGGCTGCGGCGGGCGGCATCAGGTTGATGCCGCTGAGGGCCGTGGGGGTGGCGGGGACGGCGGTGAGTTCGTACGTGCCGCGGTCGGTGTGGGTGAACTCGCCGGGGCGGCGGGCGTCGAAGTCCCATCCGGTGAGGGTGGCGAGGTAGAACCGCTCCTCGCCGGTGCCGTCGGTGGTGCGGTCGGTGTGGAGGAGCCGCTGGACGGTGACGCCGTGTCCGGCGATCTCCTCGCGGATCTCACGGGTGAGCGCGGCCCGGTCGTCGGTGTCCTCGGGTTCGATGCCGCCGCCGATGAACACGTGGTAGGGGTCGGTGCCGGGGCGGGTCCGGCGGATGAACAGGAGTTCGGAGGCGGGGGTGAGCAGGGCTGCGCGTACGCGGTCGGTCACGTGAACGTCTCCTGGATTGCCGTGGGTTGGGTGTTCATGATGATCGCATCGCGGATCTCGGCTGGTGAAGGGTGGAGTTCCCCTTCGCCGGGGACTGGTGTGGTCGGTGCCGCCGGTCCGGGCGGTGCTTGCCTTTGTGGGCGGGCGGGGTCAGAACGGCGGCTCCGGGCCGGACAGCAGGTCTGCGAGCCAGGCGGTGTACGCGGCCCGGCGGGGGCAGTCGGCGGCGGAGCGGGGCGTGGCCGGGCAGCCGTCGGGCCGGCAGTCGTCGGGCCGGGCGCCGAGCCCGTCGTCGGGCTGGGTGCCGTACCAGTCGGCGGGCCGGTCGCCGATTCGGTCGTCTGGCCTGGCGTCATGCAGGCCGTCGACAGCCCCGCCGTCGTGGGTGGCGTGGTCCGGGCGGGGGGCCCGGTGGGGTGTGAGGGCCGCTGAGATCTGGGTCAGGCGGCAGTCGGGCAGGGCGTCGCGGTTGGCCGGGTTGCGG
>NZ_JBFBGN010000362.1:0-1532 GCF_040684675.1 Streptomyces sp. NPDC089915
GACAGAGCCGTGGACGACTCCTCGGGCATCTGGTCGTCGCGGACCACGTCCCGGTAGATCCTCAGGTCCGTTCGCTGCCCGCGCATGAGCATGAACGCCGCATGCGGGGAGAACGAGCCGGACGCGGTCCCCTGTCCGTCGACGGTGAGGCGCAGCAGGCCGTAGCACAGCCATGGCGACTCCCACGGGGTGAGGATCACACCGCCCGGTCGGGTCTGGGCGATCCAGGCGGGCGGGATCGTGCGGACCGAGCAGGTGGCGAGGACGCGGTCGTAGGGGCCGCCGTCCTGGTGGCCTTGGGCGCCGTCGGCGCAGAGCACGCGGGGCTCCAGGCCGGCGTCCTTCAGCCGGTTCGCCGCCTGTGCCGACAGCGTCTGGTCCACCTCGATCGTGGTGAGCTGCCCGGGGCCGAGCCGGTGTGTGAGGAGGCCGGCGTTCCAGCCCGTACCGGTGCCGATCTCCAGTACGCGGTGGCCGGGTGCCACGTCCAGCATGTCGAGCATGCGGAAGACGATGGACGGGGCGGACGCCGAGCAGGATGGCCACCGGTCGCCTGGCTCGGCCGTCTGGCCGTCGTTGACCTGCGTGACCACGGAGTCGTCCGCATAGACGTGGCGCAGCCAGGCCTGCGGGTCGTCGTGGCGTGAGCATTCCTCCAGGTCGTCGCCGACCCAGAGGGTGTCCGGCAGGAACGGGTGGCGGGGCACCGCCCGGAAGGCGTCTTCCCAGGCCGGGGTGAGTGGAGCGCCGAGGTCTTCGCGGACGGAGGCGAGCAGGCCGCGCATGGCGGCCTGCTCATCTTCTGGGAGCCGTGTCATCCGGCGGCCTCTACTTCCCCTTGTGTTTCGGCTCGGGCTTGGGGCTTTTGGTGTCCGAGGACGGCTTGGAGGTTCCGGGGTCCTTGCCGCCCGCGTGCTTGCCGTCGCCGCCGCTGCCGCCCTTGCCCGTTCCCCAACCCATGTGAGACCTCCCGTGCTCGGTGCGCTGTCGGACGTGCCGGATGTGCCCCTGCGGCCGCGACGGCCGTCATCTGCGCCGGGTTCGTCGCTGTGCGTGCGAGGGCGGTGTCAGCATCCAGAGGGCGGGGGTGAGAGGGCAAGAAATGTGCACCGGCTTGCACGTCGTCATCCGAGTGCGTCGATGGCGTTGGTGATCAAGGTGCGGGCCGGGCTGCCGTAGACGGCCATGCGGTCGAGTTCCGTGAAGATCCGGGCGTAGGTGGCGATCTCGCTGGGCTGCGTCAGGGTGAGCTGCGCGGTGGAGAGTTCGACGACGACCTGTTCGTCATCGAAGATCCAGAAGCCTTCGCCCGGCCACATGGTCCGCAGTCTGTTCATGGGGATGATGCCGAGCCGCACGTGCTGGCGTACCGAGACGGTCATCAAGTAGGCGAGCTGGTCCGCCATGACGTCGGCGTCCGCGAAGCGATGATCCACGACGTCCAGGTCTTCGGCCTGGACCGGACGGACGTGCCCAGGCTGGAGCTGCGGCGCGACTAGGGATCAGGGGCCGACGGGCGTGCGGCGGTGCCG
>NZ_JBFBGN010000363.1:0-1510 GCF_040684675.1 Streptomyces sp. NPDC089915
CAGCGTGCCGCCGACGGTGAGGTCCCCGCCGATGGTGGCCTGGCTGGCGACGGTGAGGTCGTTCAGTGCCGACGTGCCGGCGACGGAGAGACCGCCGTCGACCACGGCGTCCTGAGCGGCGTGCAGCTCGCCCTTGATGTCGGTCCGGCCGTTGACGGTGAGGTTGCCGCCGACGACGGAGCGGTTCACCACCGTCTGCCCGCCCGCCCCCGACGCCGCGTCGAGATCCGCCTCGGCGCCGACCGCGAGCGCTTCGTTCACCAGCGCCCGGTCGGTTTCCAGGGACTTCAGTTCCGCCTTGTCGGCGCCGAGGAGCCCCCCCGCGTCCGAGGCGTCACCTCCGACGCGGATCTCCGCCCCCTCCGGGGTGAAGTAGATCTTGCCCCTGCCCTCCGTCCCCTCGACCCACGGGGTGTGCGTCCCCCTGGTCGCCGTCACGCTCTCGAACTCGGGGCTGAGCAGATGGACGGTGGTGGTGAGGAAGTACCCCGACTGCTGCGGGACCGGAGCCGGGGAGGTGGCTATCAGGGTGTAGGTGGCGTCCCGCTTCGGTTCGTCCCCCGGTGCCGGCGACCACTGCCAGCCGGCCCCGCCCTGCCGGGCGGGGACGGGCTGCGGGGGACCGTCCGGGCCCTGGATGGCGTACAGAAGGGTGTCGGGGCCGTCCCACCGCAGCACGACGTCCGTGCCGGCGGCGACCAGGGACAGCTGCGGACGGAAGTTGCGCGGCACCCTGGGCGCCTGCTTCAGCAGGCTCAGCGTCACGGGGGACTCGTCCGTCCACATGTCGCTCTCCACGATCTCCGTCACCTGGAGCAGGACGGGCCCCGGAGTGCTGGAGACGGGGAAGCCCTCCAGCGCCAGGATCATCGAACCGGCCTTCCCCAGAGACGCCCCCTCCCGGGCCGTCAGGGTGCAGACCCCGGTCGCGCTGTCCCAGTCGACCAGCGGCTCCTCCTCCGGCCCCCTGGCCCGGTCCGGCAGGACCGCTGCCGTGACCGCCTTCGGATCGGGCGTCAGGGCGTCCTCCCGCTCCCCGACGGGCACCCGTACCTGGATGCTGCTCCAGCGCGCCTTCTTGTGCTTCGGGTTGGAGACGACGATGAAGACCGCTCCCCGGGACTCCTCACCCGCCACGGGCACCTGGAGCGGAGCCGGGTCGGTGAGGATGTCGTAGACGAAGTTGGCCACCGTTGAACCCCCTGTGGTCGCTGTGCGTGCGCCCGCCCTCACGGGCCGCTGACCGTATGCTCCACATCCCTGGCCGACTTGGGGGAGTTCGTCACCATAACCGACGCGAACCAGACCGTGCACTGACCGAAAGTGGCGGTTACCGACATCTCAGGAAAGATCACCTCTCTTCGCCCGTGGCGCCGCGCGCCGTCCCCGAGGTGCTGTGCGCGGCCGGGTCGGCGAGTCTGGACGCGGACGAAGGAGGCCGGTGCGCGGCGTACTGAGGGCATCGTGGTGGCGGACCCGGTCGCGGGAGGCGGTCGCGGCCGGGTGGCGC
>NZ_JBFBGN010000364.1:0-1506 GCF_040684675.1 Streptomyces sp. NPDC089915
CCCCGACTGCCACAGCGACCAGGTCGTCTTCGACGAGGAGACCATGGCCACCGGGGCGGCCCTCCACACCGCGGTCGCGCTCCACCACCTGAACACCTGACGCCTGACGCCTGGTCGTGCGGGTCAGCGGCGCTTCGCGCAGAGGGCCGCGTCCACCGCGCCCTGGAGGTGGCGCAGGCTGTCGCCCTCGGCCGCCCAGGTCGTGGTGTAGACGGTCACGGTCCCGCGGCCCCCCGTGGCGCGGCCTCCGGCGACCGAGTCGCCGGGCAGGTCGCCGCCGTGGCCCCAGTACACGCCGCCGCAGCTCAGCGGGATCGAGGCGATGCCGTAGCCGTAGCGGCTGCCCGCCGGGTAGACGTCGCGCCCGCCGATCCCGGTGGTGTCCTGGGTCATCATGCGCAGCGCCCAGTCGGGCAGGAGGCGGCCGCCGAACAGTCCGTCCCAGAAGGCGTTGAGGTCCTTGGGCGTGGAGACGAGGCCCCCGGACGCGCCGAACTCGTAGCCGGGCAGATCGGTCACGTCCACCCGGCCGGCCTCCGGAGCGGCCGGGTTGACCCCGTAGTTGCGGGCGTGCGGCCCGCGCAGCGACAGCTCGCCGGGGGCGGGCCAGTAGGTGTCGTCCAGGTGCAGCGGGCGCAGGATCGTCCGTTCGACGTACGTCCGGAAGCCGACTCCCGAGGCCTTGTCTATCACCATGCCGAGGACCAGGTAGTTGGTGTTGGAGTAGCCCCAGTCGGTACCGGGGTCGAAGACCGGCTTCTCCTTCAGCGAGAGGGCCAGGTACTCCTCGGGCGTGCCGCCCCGGGTCCAGTCCACCAGCGTGGCGTACTCCGGCAGTCCGCTGGTCTGCTTGAGCAACTGCCGGATGGTGATGGGCCGTTCGGCGAGCTGCGGGACGTAGCGGCCGGCGCGGTCCTCAAGCCGGATCCGGCCGTCCGCCACCAGGCGCAGCACGGCGGTCGCGGTGAACGCCTTGGTGTCGCTGGCCAGTCGCATCCGCCCCCGCGCGTCGACCATGGGCCGGCCCGTCCCGGTGTCCGCGACACCGGCGGTCCGCGTCGTCCTGCCGTCGTACGCCAGGGCGCCCGGGACCCCGTCGCTGTTGACGAGGAGGTCCAGCTGCCGCTGTACCGGATCGGCCGGCTGGGCCGACGCCGCGGGTACGGCGGCTCCGATGATCGCCGAGGCGAGCAGGACTGCGGTGGCTACGCGCTTGCGGTACATGAGTCTTCCCCCTGGTCCCGGGCCGCCCTGCCGGGTCGGCCGGCTGCTTGACACCGACTCTGCCAGGACACCGCCGGAAGATCATTGCGCCTGGCCCCCGAACGGATGGGCGGGCAACCCCCTTGACATGCCACGGCTTGGAACTTTCCGCCCCTCCCCGACCGTGCCCGCCCGGCCGCGGGCGCGCGGCTGGAGCGACCGCGCCCCCCCAGGCGCGGGCAGCGGCCGCCGGGGTGGGGGGCCGGGAGGGCGGGCGGGGGGATAACCACCAGGGACGGAGGA
>NZ_JBFBGN010000365.1:0-1503 GCF_040684675.1 Streptomyces sp. NPDC089915
GGACCACCCCCACCACCGGGTACCCCCCGGTCACCGGATGGTCGGCCAGGAACACCACCGGCATCCCGTCCGGCGGCACCTGCACCGCCCCCAGCACCATCCCCTCACTCGGCAGCTCCCCGCCCCGCGCCCGCGCCAGCGCCGGACCGCCCTCCGTCCGCAGCCCGATCCGGTTCGACGCCGGCGACACCCGGTACCCGGCGGACAGCAGGGCCGCCACCGAGCCCCCGGTGAACCAGTCCGCCCGGGGCCCGAGGCGCAGCGGCAGCACCAGCTCCGCCACCGGCGGCCCCGCCGCCCGCAGGGCGTCCGCCCCGGCCACGGGGTCCGGCCCGGGGGTCCCGACGTCCAGCACCGTCCCGTCCGCCAGGACCGGCGGCCCCAGCCCGGACAGCAGGTCCGTCGAGCGGCTCCCGAGCACCGCCGGCGCCGCGAACCCGCCCCGCACCGCGACGTAGCTGCGCAGCCCGGTCTCCGCCCGGCCCACGTCCAGCTCCGCCCCCGCCGCAAGCCACACCGGCGCACCCCACGCCGCCGGGCGCCCCGAGACCCGTACCGCGCACGGCGCGCCCGTCACCGCCACCGTGACCGGGGCCAGGGCGCGCAGCCGGACCCCGTCCAGGGTGGTCTCCAGGGTGGCGGCCCCCGCCGGGTTGCCGACGAGCCGGTTGGCCAGGGCGTGCGAGGCCGTGTCCAGCGCACCCGACCGGGGCACGCCCAGATGCGCGTACCCGGGCCGCCCCAGATCCTGCACGCTACTGAGCGCCCCGGCCCGCACCACCACCAGCCGCCCCACACCCGCCCGCGCCACACCCGAGCCGAGGGACAGCCCGCCCCTCCCGCCCGCGCCCGTGCCGGGTGCGTCCGTGCCGCCCGGCACGCCCGGACTCCCGGCCGCGCCGTGGGCGGCCCGCGGCTCCTGTCCCGCGCCGCCCGGCACATCGTCCCCTCCCCCGCCGCCCGGCCCGCCGCTCACGCCCCCGCCTCCTCGAACCGCACCCGTACCCCCGGTGCGAACAGCGCCGCCGGTTCGCGGGACGGGTCCCACAGGACCGCGGCGGTGGAGCCGATCAGCTGCCAGCCGCCGGGGGAGGAGCGCGGGTAGACCCCCGCGTACTCCCCGGCCAGCGCGAGGGACCCCGCCGGGACCGCCGTGCGCGGGGTGGCCCGCCGGGGCAGCCACAGCCGCTCCGGGAGGCCCGTCAGATAGCCGAAGCCGGGCGCGAACCCGCAGAACGCCACCCGGAACTCGATCCCCCCGACCAGCCCGGCCACCTCCCCCTCGGCAACCCCCCACGCGGCGGCCGCCTCCGCGAGGTCCGGCCCGTCGTACCGCACCGGCACGGTGACCAGCGGACCCTCCGCCTCGGCGAGCGGCGGCACCTCCCAGCGCGCGATCCGCGCGGCCAGCGCCGCCGGCTCCCGCACCCCGTCCAGCAGCACCGTCCGCGCCGCCGGCGGCGTCGACCTCGTCGCCGCGCTGAACGCGACGGGCCCGGCCCC
>NZ_JBFBGN010000366.1:0-1491 GCF_040684675.1 Streptomyces sp. NPDC089915
TTGGCCCCGAGCCGGCCCACCCGCTGCGGCTCCGCCCGCAGCACCCGCAGCGCCGCCAGCGCGGCCGCCGTGTCGGCGGGGGTCATACCGGCGCTGTAGACGAACCCGGGGACGGTGTAGCGCAGGTACTCCACGACCCGCCGGGAGCCCGCCACGTAGCCGCCGCAGCTGGCCAGCGCCTTGGACAGGGTGCCCGCCCACAGGTCCACGGCACCCCGGTCGACGCCGTGGTGTTCGCCGATGCCGCCGCCCGTCGGGCCGATGGTGCCGATGCTGTGCGCCTCGTCGACCATCAGCAGCGCGCCGTGCCGCCGCTTGACCTCGATGAGGGCGGGCAGGTCGGCTATGTCCCCGTCCATGCTGTAGACGCCCTCGACGACCACGAGCACCCGGCGGTACTGGTGGCGGACCTGCCCGAGGAGGGCGTCCAGGGCGGCCGCGTCGTCGTGCGGGAAGGGCCGCCGGGTGGCGCCGGAGAGCCTGCAGCCCTGGAGGATGCTGTCGTGGGCCAGGGAGTCGTGGACCACCAGGTCGCCCGGGCCGACGAGGTGCCCGATGACGGTGACGTTCGTGGCGTGGCCGTTGGCCAGGGTGAGGGCCGAGTCGCAGCCGAGCAGACCGGCGAGCTCCGCCTCCAGCTCCAGGTGGAGCGGGCGGCTGCCGGAGAGCAGCCGGCTGGCGGACGCCGAGGTGCCGTAGCGTTCCACGGCCTCCCGGGCCGCCCCGGTGACCCGGGGGTCGGTGGCCAGGCCGAGGTAGTTGTAGCCGGAGAAGGAGAGCAGCCTGCGGCCGTCGACGACGGTGGTGTCGGTCATGCCGCCCTCGTGGACGAGGAAGTAGGGGTTGGCCAGCCCGGCGCGGGCGAGCAGGCCGAGGCGCTCGCCGTGGCCGGTGACCTCCGGGAAGCACTCGATCCGCGTGTGCTCCTCGGGCAGCGGGTGCCCTTCGGGGAGGGGAGCGGGGGAGGTGGCGGGCGCCGGGTCCGGCGGGACGGGGACCGCGGGGGCGGTTTCCCGCATGGGGACGGTCTCGGGCGCAGGTGCCGGTGCCGCGGGAGCGGCCTGCCGTGCGGGTACGGGCGCAGGCGCAGGGGCCGGTGCCGCGGGGGCGGCCTGCCGTGCAGGTGCCGCCTCCGTCGCGGCTGCGGGGGTCGGGGCGGCGGCCGCGATCAGCGCGGCCAGGCCCGCCACGGTCGGCCGGTCGGCGGTCTTCTCGTCGAAGCGCCACCGCGGCCACTGCCGGGCGAGGGTGGTGAACAGGTCGGTCAGCATCAGCGAGTCGAAGCCGAGGTCGTCGACGAGCAGCTGGTCCCCGCGCAGATGGTCGACGGGGTACGCACTGATCCGGGCCACGTGCTCGAACACGGCTCGGGTCACGTCGTCGTCGGCGCCGCCGCCCGCCCCGTCCTCGGCCCTCGCCCGGGCCGCCTGCGCGGGGATGACGGGGCCGGGGCCGGAGTCGGCCCGGGCCTGCGGTACGGGGGCGACCGGC
>NZ_JBFBGN010000367.1:0-1476 GCF_040684675.1 Streptomyces sp. NPDC089915
TCTTCCGCAGGCCGGCCGCGCCGGCGATCAGCAGTGCGCCGGTGAGCACGAAGCTCGCCGTCTGGATTCCGCCCGTCTCGCCGAGGGCGAGCTGACTGATCGCGTTCCGCGTGAAGTCGAACCCGTCCCGCGCGAAGCCCTGGGCGAGCCCGGCGGCCAGGAACAGCGGCCCCGCCGCCACGCCAGCGGCCACGGCACCGCCGACCGCCTCCGGGAGGATCACACGCGAGCCGGAACAGCACGCGGGGGCAGGGGACTGATCTCGGCCAAGTGTCTGGATTTCAGGTGATACGTGCGAGGGACAGAAGATCACTCTTGGGGATGATCCGGTCTTACCCGTTCCTCCAACACGGTTGAGGCGCAAGGGATTTCACCCGACCAACGAACGGGACCACGCGTATGAACCGTCTCGCACCGCTGCTCGCCGCCTCCGGTCTCCTGGCCGCCGCCCTTCCCGGGCTGGCGGCGCCCTCGGCATCCGCCGCCCCGGCCCCCGCGTACCTGCGGCAGACGCCGGCCTGGCACCGCTGCAGCCCCGACCGGCCGGCGGCGTACGAGTGCGCCACCCTCAAGGTGCCGCTGGACTACCGGCGTCCAGAAGGGCGGACCCTGGACCTCGCCATATCCCGGATGAAGAGCGAGAACCCCGCCAAGCGGCGCGGCGTCCTCCTCCTCAACCCCGGCGGCCCCGGGACCCCGGGGCTCTTCCGGCCGATCCGGACGGATGCCGAGATGCCCAAGGACGTCCGCGACCGCTACGACCTCGTCGGCTTCGACCCGCGCGGCGTCGGCGAGAGCAGCCCGATCGGCTGCGGTGACCTGAGCGAGGCGGAGGTGGGCGTCGGCGGGGCGTACCGGCCCGAGACCTTCGCCTCGGACGTGGCCTGGGCGCGCGGGATCGCCGACAAGTGCCGTGAGAAGTCGGGCGATGTGATCCCGTACATCACCACCCGCAACACGGCGCGCGACATGGACGTCATCCGCGCCGCACTCGGGGAGCGGACGGTCTCGTACCTGGGCTACTCGTACGGGACGTACCTCGGCGCGGTGTACTCGCAGATGTTCCCGGAGCGCACCGACCGGTTCGTCCTCGACAGCGGCGTGGACCCGGGGCGCGTGTGGCGCGGCATGATCCAGGCGTGGGGGACGGAGGCCGAGCCCGCCTTCGAGCGGTGGACGCGGTGGGCGGCGGAGCGCCAGGACACCTACGGGCTCGGGGCCACGCCGGAGGCGGTCTCGGCCACCTTCTGGGCGCTGGTGGCGCGGGCCGACCGGGACCCGATCATCCACTACGGGGAGAAGGTGACGGGTGACGACATCCGGGCCGACCCGTCGCTCTTCTTCGATCCCCAGGGTGCCTCGGTGGTCGTCAGGTCCCTCAAGGCATCGGCCGACAAGGTGCCCCAGCCGCCGGGCGGCAGCGGTCCGGGCGGTGTGGGACCCGGCCGGGTGGGTCTGGATGGTGCCGGTCCGTGC
>NZ_JBFBGN010000368.1:0-1451 GCF_040684675.1 Streptomyces sp. NPDC089915
GCTCCCGCAGCGGCCCGACGGACAGGCCGCGGCTCTCGCACGCGTCGAGGATGCGCGGCAGGGCGCCCAGGGTGTTGCGCCAGGAGCCCGGGGCGGAGGTGCAGTCGGAGTCATGGAGGAGGATCGTTCCGCCTCCGTCCAGGTCGTCCGTCACGGTGCGGTACACGCTCTGCGGGGTGGCCCGTGATCGCCAGTCCTCGCCCCAGCAGGTCCACAGCACCGGCGTGAGGTTCAGCCGACGCGCCGCCACGTGGGCGGCCGTGGTCATCACACCGTACGGCGGGCGGAACAGGCGGGGCGGTCGGCCGGTGATCGCGCCGATGCCGTCACGGGCACGGGCGAGGTCGTCATGAGTGGCGCGGGGGCCGCGTAGCGCGAGGGGGCGGTGCAGCCAGCCGTGCACGGCGATCTCGTGTCCGGCCGCCGCCATCTCGCGGACCAGTCCGGGATCGCGGACCGCGGCCGGGCCGAGCAGGAAGAAGGTCGCCGTCACGTCCCGTGCGGCCAGCAGCCGCAGGAAGCACGGGGTGGACACCGGATCGGGCCCGTCGTCGAAGGTGAGGGCGACGTGGTCGGTGCGGCCGCGGCCGGCGAGCCGGGGCATGGCCCTGTTGCGCAGGGGGCCGAAGGTCGAGATGGCCGGTGCCGCGTGGCACAGCGCCAGCGCCGGAAGGGCGGCGAGCGCCGCGCTCCGGGTCAGCCGACGGCCGGTCACCACAGGTCCCCCGCTTTCTGAACGGGCGCCGGGTGGGAGGTGTTCCGGGCGTCCGGGTCGATGCGGTGCTGCACGGCCCGCAGGAGTACGGGGGCGTCGTGACCGGTGGCGACCGCCGTGCAGACCGCACCGGCCCAGACGGCGGTGGCGGCGGCGAAGGTGGTGCCGAGCCGGACTCCGGACCGGCGTCCGGGCGACCTGGGCTTGCCCGAGGCGCGTGGCGGCCGCCTCAGCCCGGTCACGGGCGGGCGTGCCGCAGGGAGACAGGCGTCGGCGATCACCGCTGCCGGCCCGAGCGCCGGATCGGCCGGGACCAGCGAGAGTCCCGACGTGCGCTGCCGGAGCCCCGCTCCCCCCTCCGTCAGGCTCTCCAGTGCGGCGGGCAGCCCGGCCGCGTCACGGATCCACAGCGCGACCCCCGCCTCGTCCAGGGCCGCGGCGTTGGCCGCGCCGTGGCCGGGTATGCACCGGTAGCTGAGTACGGGGAGGGCGCTCGCGAACGCCTCCAGCGAGGTCAGCCCGCCGGCGTTCTGGACCATCACGTCACAGGCCCGCATCAGGCTCGGCATGTCGTCCGTCCACCCGTGGACGTGCTCGATGCCGTCCGCGGCGAGCCGCCGGGCCAGGGCCTGGTTGCGGCCGCAGACGACGACCGGGACCGCGCCGCCGCAGGCGCGGATCTCGGTGGACGTTCGGGCCCTCACCGTCACTTACTGAGAAAACTCCGAAAAATTCG
>NZ_JBFBGN010000369.1:0-1445 GCF_040684675.1 Streptomyces sp. NPDC089915
GGCCTGGATCGGGGTGGTGACCCCGACCGAGGTGGAGACGCCGGCCGTGAACGACTGGGCCCAGCCGGAGTGGTACACCGTGGTGAAGATCTGCTTCATCGTGCTGTCGGTGCCGTTGTACCAGACGGACGAGGCGATCTGGCGGGGCAGGAGCTCGGGCTGCCCTTCGGACCTCTGGGTCCACGAACACGTCGACGTCCGCCTCGAGCACAGGTCCGCGTAGTAGTCGAGGGCGAGGCTCCTCGCTTCGGCGGCCTTCGACGCGGGCACCGTCCACTCCTGGCTCGCGCCGCCGTCGCAGACGTTGGGCTGGGCGAGGATCCCCCACAGGTGGAGGCCGCCGCGGTTGTCCATGCACCACTCGGTGCCGTTGGTCTCGTCGCGGCGGACGATCCCGAACGTGTTGGGCTTGCCGTCGACGGGGCGGAAGTGCCACTGCTCGCCGTCCTTGCCGCAGGACTGCTGGACGGCGGGCTGGCTGGCGTAGACGCACTTCCCGGAGGAGGTGCTGGCGAGGTTGAAGGTGCCGGGGGCGGCGAGCCTGATCAGGCGCCAGTTGGTGTAGTTGGTGCCGTCGGGGGTGACGGAGATCTGGTTCCCGTCGCCGTTGCCCGTCGCGTTGAGGGTGCCGTCCGTGTTGGTGAAGGTGTACGCGTCGCCCGCGGTGGCGGCGGCCGCCGGGGGAGCCGCGGCGACGGCGAGGGCCGGGGCGATGACGGCGAGGGCGAGGGCGGGGGCCGCTAAGGCCCTTGCGGCGCGGGTGAGGTGGAGTGTCATGGCATCTTCCGGTCGGGTTCCGGTGGAACGTGCGGGTGGGCCGTCCGTTTCGTGGAACGGCGGAGCGGAGCCCCTTCGGGGACAGTCACGCAGCCCCGTGCCGCGCCGCGAACCCGCAACAATCCGGATTGACCGCCCGGGAAGAGGACCCGGAGCTCCCGCGGTGGCGCCGCGCACCCTGCGACGGCGAGGCGCGAGGTCGGATTTCCGCCAGCATCCGCGGACTCCGCCACGCAGTCTGGGCGCATGACCACACTGATCCACCACCCGGCGGCCATCGCTCCCCACGTGCTCCGGGAGCTCCGCGACCGCGACGACGCCGGCGTCGTCCCCCGCCCCTACGCGCTCGACCCGGCGGGTGCGCCCCTGCGCTGCTGTCTGCGGCGGAGCCGCGCCGATGAGGAGATCTCGCTCGTGTCGTACGCCCCGCTGCGCAGGTGGGCGGCGGAGGTCGGCTGCGACCCGGGTGCCTACGTCGAGACCGGCCCCGTCTTCATCCACAGCGGCCGCTGCGAGGGGCCGGATCCGGTCTCCGGCCATCCGTTCGCCGAGACCGGCGCACTGCGCGCGTTCCGCCGGCGCGACGATGGGCCGTGACCTCATCTTCGGCATCCTCGGCGTGAGCGCCCAGAGGACCGCGCACCGCGTCGAGCTGCTGGGGACGGCGT
>NZ_JBFBGN010000370.1:0-1405 GCF_040684675.1 Streptomyces sp. NPDC089915
ACATGACTCAACCTCTCGAAGGAATACGAGAGTTCCTTGGGGGTGTCTGGAGTTCAGAAGTGTGATCTTGTGATCGCGGACGGGGACTCGGACTCGGAGGCGGGCGCGGGCGGGGACGCGGGCGCGGGCTCGGCGGAGGGGTTGGCGGAGGGGTTGGCGCTGGAGGGCTTGGCGGCGGGGGGCTTGGCGCCGGAGGATTTGGCGCCGGAGGGCTGCCCGTCGCCGCCCAGGACCTCCGCCAGGGCCTCCTGCACCGCGCGGCCGGGCTCGACGCCCAGGCCGTCGGCGAGGGTCCGGCGGAGCCGGTGGAAGACCTCCAGGGCCTCCGCCTGGCGGTCGGTGCGGTGGAGGGCGATCATCAGGTGCCGGGAGAATCCTTCGCGCAGGGGATGCCGTTCGGCCAGCGTGTACAGCTCGGCCGCCAGACCGTCGTACCGGCCGAGCCGCAGATCGGCCTCGCAGCGCCATTCCGCCGCGTCGAGCCGCGCCTCTTCGAGGGCCTGGAACTCCGGTCCGTACCGCAGGCTCTGCGTGAGCTGGGGGAGGTCCGCGAGGGGCTTCCCCCGCCAGAGTCCCAGCGCCGTCGCGCACGAACGGCGCACGATCTCCCAGTCCTCCTCCAGGCGCGCGGTACGGGCGGCGCGCAGCAGCTCCTCGTGGACGTCGACGTCGAGTTCGCCGTGTTCCACGTCCAGGACGTAGCCGGGCGGGACGGAGCGGATCCGGTCCTCGCCCTCCCGACCCAGCGCCCTGCGCAGGCGCGTGACGTGGTTGTAGAGCGAGCTCGTCGCCGTCGCCGGGAGGTCGGAGCCCCACAGGGCGTCCTTCAGCTCGTCGGAGGCGACCGCCTGGCCTCGGCGCAGGAGCAGGATGCCGAGCAGCGTCCGGACCTTCGCGCTCCCTATGACGAGGGGCCCGACGGCGTCCTGTGCCGTGAGCGGGCCGAGCAGACCGAAACGCATACGCGGAACTCCAGGACTCGATGGATCACGTGGTCGCGCACCCGTGGACCAAGGCGCTCGGCACAGGTCTACGGCACGGGACGGGCTCCGGGCGAGCCGCTGCCGCCCTCTTGGTCATCTCCCGGTCCCGCGCCCGGCCGAAGCGGCGGCCCACCCGGCCGCCCGGGCGCGGGCGGGCCTGCGGCCGTCCTCAGCCGGGTGTGCACCGGCCTGCGGCGCCGCCTGTGGCGGCCTTCGTGCGGAGGTCCCTCGCACAGCGGGGCGTCGGTCCGCTTCAGGCGGTCCCAGGACCCCCGGGAGGGAGGTGCCGTCGCCGACTGTCGCGGCAGCGCGTACGGTTCCTCCCCATGGCCCGACTCGCCCTCTTCGACCTGGACGGCACTCTCGCCGCTGCCGGGGACCTTGATCCGCCGCCAGAACTCCTCGCGGATCTCCGGGATGCG
>NZ_JBFBGN010000371.1:0-1400 GCF_040684675.1 Streptomyces sp. NPDC089915
CGGCCCGTGATCGCGGCCAGGACCCAGAGCACCCACCAGGACGTCAGCAGCCCGGCCGGCGCCGTGCGGTCGGCACCGTCGGGGCCGAGCTGAGTGCTGGCCCGCCAGGTCTGCCGCGCGATCCGGTGGGGCAGGAACAGGTTCCCCACGGGGACGAACCAGGCGCCTATGGCCCAGCCGCGGCCCAGGGTGAAGACGTCGGGGCGGAAGACGCCGCCGTTGCTCCGCACGCGGTGGAACCAGATGATGAAGACGACGACCGTGGGCAGGATCGTGAGGAACTGGAGGACTCCGGCCAGCACGGTGAGCGCGGAGGACAGACTGAGTTCGAGGTCGTCGAAGGTGGTGCTACCGGCGAAGCCCTGCAACCACGACTGCTCGTACGCGCCGGCGCCGACCGAGAAGAGGTGCGCCGCGGTCGCCGCGCCGAGCAGCCAGGTCAGGGCCGTCGCAAGGCCCTTGGGGGAGCGCAGCACGCCATGGAACACCGGCGGAGCCGTGTTGACAGGCCCGTACGGGTAGGGGTGGCCTTGCTGAGGGACCTGATAGGGGGCCGGGCCCGTCTGAGACCACGGCTGCGGAGGCGGCTGTGAGCCGGGAGTGCTGAAGGACATGACGATGGACCCCCCACGGGAACGGATGACATACGGAAGGCCTCCACCTGGTGGGCGGAGGCCTCGGAAGAAGATATGTCCCCCGATGGCCTGAGTCCACACGGTTTCCGTTGGTCAGGGCGTATGGAGACAGGCGGCCCGGTGGGGCCGGCCCGGAAGTCCGGCAGAGGCCGTTGATCACGCGACCGTCGGCTCAGGTGTTCGCGGGCCGGGCTGTAGGGAACCTCCGTCGCGGATCATGGTGATCACCGTGATCACGGCGCGTACGGCAGCTCGGCGGTGATGACGGTCGGGCCCCCGGCGGGGCTGCGGCAGGAGAAGGAGCCGTCGACGGACGCGACGCGCTTGGCGAGCCCGGCGAGCCCGGTGCCGCCGGCCGGCGCGAGATCCGCGCCGCCCACTCCGTCGTCCGCGACGACCACCAGCAGTGTTTCCCCGATCCGCTCCACGGTCACGTCCGCCCGGCTCGCCCGGGCGTGTTTGACCATGTTCGTGAGGGCTTCGGAGACCACGAAGTACGCGACGGCCTCGACCGTGGGTGAGGGGCGCAGCGGCAGGTCCACCGCCAAGTGCACCGGGATCGGGAGGCGGGCGGCGACCCCGGACAGCGCGGCGTCGAGGCCGCGGTCCTCGAGGACCGCCGGGTGCAGGCCGCGCACCAGATCGCTCAGCTCGGCGATGGCCTCCTTCGCCTCGCGGTGCGCCTCCTCCGTAGGTCCGCGCCGGTCGGGGGGCCGACCGGCACCGGGGATGGGACCTGCGCCGCCCGTGAGCACGCCGGAAGCA
>NZ_JBFBGN010000372.1:0-1384 GCF_040684675.1 Streptomyces sp. NPDC089915
CCGTGATGCGGAGTGGCCGTCGGCGCCGAACCGTACACCCCGAGTGCCTCGGGCCCCAGGAGTTGCAGCAGCCTGTCCGTCAACAGGGCGCTGAACGCGCCGTCCCGGGCGAGTTCGTCCGCGAGCACGGACTGCGCGATGCCCATCGACGCGGCACCCGGCTCCTGCCGCAACTTCGTGAGCGCCGCGGCTCCCAGCGGGGTCGCCCGCAGCCGGTCCTCCACCAGGACGCACACCTCGGCCGTCGCCGCCGCCCCTGCCTCCGTGGCACCACCGGCCCCGGTGAGCACACGTAACGCGGCGGCTGCCAACCCTGACGTTTCCATCCGTCCCCCCAACTCGTCGGCCGCCGATCATACGGCTCGCGGTGCACGGTGCACAGAGTCCGGAACGGGTGTGATCCGCACCGTGAACTCCGCGTTCGACCCGCGGCGGACCATCCGGCTCGCCGCCGTCCACACCCTGCTGGCGTGACGCCCTAAACCGGCTCCTCGTACACCTCGATCTCGGAGGGCACATCTGTAGGTAGTGGTCGTGCTCACCGCCGTCGTCGGTGATGTCGAACTGTCGCGTGAGGTCCACCGTGAACATCGGACGCCCGCTGAAGGCGTACGTGCCGTACTGGAAGAGCAAGCCGTCCGAGTCGGAGGTGGGCGCGGCGGCAAAGCGCTGCCGCGCGAATCGCGTGAAGGCCGACCATGCGGCCCGCGTGGTCGACTCGGTCTTCGCCGATCGCGCGGCCTCCAGCTCGGCGCGCAGGACATCGAGGGCTTCCGCTGTCCGCGGTCCGTCGTGCACTTCGGCTCTCCTCGGTTCGTGAATCAGCGTCCTGGCCTCGTAGGGCTGGATCACCCCCCGGGCGGGTTTCGGCCGGCGCGGTGGGGCGTACGGTATATCTCCCACGATTCGGGAGAGAACGTGCAGCCGACAGTCCCCGTGCACGCGTTACGCGCGGAGCACGCGTTCCGGGCCCGACTCGCCGATGCCGGCGCCCAGCTCCTGGAACAGACGTGGCTCGGGAACTCGGCGCCGCACGCCGTACGTTGCGCCGCCGGCCACCTCGTGACCCCTCGCCCGGCCAACGTTCAGCAGGGCCAGGGCATCTGCCGGGTCTGCGCCGGCAGGTGCCCCGAGGCGGCGGAAGCCGCGTTCCGGGAGCGGCTCTCGGCGGCGGGCGCCGCCGTTCTGGAATCGGATTGGAAGGGCGTCCACGTCCCCCATCTCATCCGGTGCGCGGCAGGCCACGAAACCCTCCGTCGGCCGTCGGCGGTCCGGCGGTCAGGCTGGGTGTGCCGCTCCTGCCCGCGGCCAACGCCCCTACCGCGATGACGGGGCGGCAGGCGGGGGTCAGGCCTTCTGGAGCAGCCGGGTCGCCGCGCGGCCG
>NZ_JBFBGN010000373.1:0-1380 GCF_040684675.1 Streptomyces sp. NPDC089915
CGGGGATCCGACCGCCCTGGCCGCGGACGCGGAGCCGGAGGACGACAACGAGGCCGCCGCCTGGGCGGCGGTGAGCTGCGCCGACTATCCGGACCGGGGCGCGGGCGGGGACCCGGTGGCGTTCCGGCGACAGCTGGACGCGCTGCGGCCGCGGTTCCTGGCCGCCTCGAAGCTCTTCGGGCCGGGCGAACTGACCGAGATCGCCTTCTGCCAGGGCTGGCCGGCGCCCGCCGAGCCGACATCGGCGATCCGCGGCGCCGCAGCGCCGCCGATGCTGCTGGTGGGGGTGCGCGGCGACCCGGCCACCCCGTACGTGTGGACGGAGCAGACGGCGCGCGTACTGGGCAACGCCGTGGTCCTCGACTACAAGGGCGAGGGCCACACCGGCTTCGGCCGCTCCCGCTGCGTGAAGCAGTACATCGAACGCTACCTGCTGGAGGGCGGCCTGCCGCGTTCGACGGCGACCTGCCCGGCGGAGGGCATCGACGACCAGGGCCACGAGGCGATCGAACCCCAGGGTCATTACTGAGCGGTGTCGCAGACGGCGCGGCCCGGCGGCCCGGGGGCATTCCGGCTCGATGGGGGTACGCGGAGAACTCGCCGAGCCGGTGCGCCGGCACTGCTCCTCACCGCTGAAGCCGGCCGGTCAGGCCCCAGCGGCCGGGCGCAGTTCGCGTTCGAGGGCGGCGAGGGCGAACGCGTGCACGGAGGTGTGCTGCCAGCGGGACCGTCCGAGCATCACGTCCTCGGAGAGCCCGCTGAGCATGGCCACGGCCCGGACGGTGAATTCGGGGAGGTCGACGTCGGTGAAGTGTCCGAGGTCCCGGCCCTCACGGAGGATGGCCTCCAGGCGCTCGTCCCAGCCGTCCAGCAGGTCGGTGAGGACCTGCCGTCCCGCCTCGTCGTGGCGCTGGGCCAGGACCTGCGTCCACAGCGCGTAGCGCTCGTCGCCCTGGTGGCGGGGCAGGTAGAAGCGGACGAAGAGGTCCAGCTTCTCGGCGGGGGACGCGGCCTGGTCGGCGGCCCGCTGGAACCGGCTCCAGAGGTCGGCCTGGCTCCAGGCGAGGACTTCCAACAGGAGCCGGTCCTTCCGGCCGAAGTGGTAGAGGATGTGCCCGGTGCTCATGCCGGCCCGCGCGGCGATGTCCGACATCCGCACGGCCGCCGTGCCCTTCTCGGCGATGACGGCGACGGCCGCCAGCATCGCCCGCCCCCGCGCGTCGTCCCCGCTGGGCTGACGCCTCCTGTCGATCGCGGACGGGGCCGCGGAACGGGAGGCGGCGCCCGTCGTCCCGGCGCCCGCCGGCCCGGCCGTGCCCTCCGGATGGCGGCCCGCGGCGAGACGAACGACAAGAGCCGACCCGTTCTGCGCCGCCTCAC
>NZ_JBFBGN010000374.1:0-1373 GCF_040684675.1 Streptomyces sp. NPDC089915
CGGGCACGGCCGACGCGGCCGAAGGCGCCGTGTCCGCCGATCCGGTACGCATCCACGACATCCAGGGAGCCGCGAGTTCTACGGCCTCCTGGGCTTCGAGGAGGTCATGAACCACGGCTGGATCATGACGCTCGCCTCCCCCTCCAGCCCGACGGCGCAGATCAGCTTCATGGCCGAGGACAAGACCGCACCCGTCGCCCCCGACCTGAGCGTCGAGGTGGACGACGTGGACGCGGCCTACGCGGCGGTGCGCGAGAGCGGCGCGGAGATCGTCCACCCCCTGCAGGACGAGGAATGGGGGGTACGCCGCTTCTTCGTCCGCGACCCCAACGGCCGGGTGATCAACGTACTGGGCCACCGCTGACGGCCGACGGCACGGTCCCGGCGGTGGGTGTTCCACAGTGAACGCGGGCCCTGCCGATCCCGGCGGGGCACGAGGGGAGATGGACGGCGCGGACCAGTACTGCCTGATCCAGATCTGGCGCACGGCCGCCGCCGCGTAGGGGCACGACCTCAGAGGTGTGCGGGGCCGGTCGGTGGACCGTCCCCGCGGCGCAGCCATCCTCTCCCTGGAACGTCAATGCTGGTGAATCTCATTGCCCTTCCAGGGGGAGGACGGATGGGTAATGGCCGTCATCCGGTGGGGAACCGTCTCACGACCAGACAAGTCGCCCTTCGGCAACGGAACAGACCGGATAGTCCCCCGCGCCGATCCTCGTCAGCATCTCCGCCACGGAGTCGAAGTAGTGAGCCATCGACTCGTACTCGCCGGTGACCGTGGGCTCGCCGACGAACCATCTGCCGATACGTCCGTCCCTCGCGTCGATGAACTTTCCCGTCCAGCCGTCCTGGTCCGACAGGAACGGGATCCACTCGTTACACCAGAACGGGTAGTCCGGCTGGTCCGGCGGGTCGAATCCGCAGGACGTGGAGCGGTTCGCGTAGAGCCGCTCCATGGCCCGGATGCCCAGAAAGAAGCTTCCCTCGTCGGGGAACCCGTCGAAGCCGCAGCACATCACGTCGTCGTCGGAAGCTTCCTCCGGCCGATCCAGATTGTTCTGCAACAGCCAGGTCCGCAGGTCCCCGTGCAGGGAGATCCCCATCCGTTCCTCGGCTGCCGCGAGCAGCTGCTCCGTAGCGGGCCCCGGCAGATCCGTGTGATCGGCCGGCGCGTGCTCCCGAAGAAGACTCATCACACGCGACCAACTCTCAACCGCACTCATCGCCGTCTGTCCTCTCTACAGGGGTATCTCCGTCCGAATGCGTCACTGCGGAGGTCGGGAAGTACCGGCCGGAGAACTGTGCAGGGATGGTACTTCGAGCATGCGTTCCATCCCTCCGCCTTGCCCGACGGGCCCAGCTGAGGAGCTTCC
>NZ_JBFBGN010000375.1:0-1358 GCF_040684675.1 Streptomyces sp. NPDC089915
CGCGAGGTCATACGGCGTCCAGCGCATCAGGCCACGGCCAGCCGTCGGGGGAAGCCGCCGACGGCCGGCCGGCACGCACGAAGTCGCCGTACTCGTCCTGGACGACGCCCTCGTTGACCCACCGGCCCCGCTCGGCTCCGGCCCGCTGCTCGGCAACAATCAGCGCAGTCAGCGGATCCTCAGCCATGCCCAGGAGGCGGCCGAACTCGCAGGCCTCGTCATCAGGGTCGAACGGCGGGAACTCGCCCAGGTCGAAAAGGCCCTCACCGCCGACGTCCTCGACCGTGTGAAGGAAGACCTCGTAGGACGTTTTCGTCGCACGAACCTCGACATAACGCACCCCCGGACGTTCCGCCGAGCCGCACGGCCCCAGGAACTGCTCGACCGAACGACCCCGCCGCAAGGCCCCGAGAATGAACGACTCCACCAAGTACCGCACCCGGCCACCATACGGCGCTCATCCCGCCCACAGGGCTTGACGACCAATAGGAGCATCAGCGGCCCGCTAACGGTTGGACAACCGGCCGACCGGCCGCCGACGATGAGGCCTCGACATCACGGCGGTCCGCACCGTCACGCTTCCGGTATCGGAGAAACCTTTTCCCCATGAGCTTCGGCGACCCGAACAACCCCTACGACAACGCGTACGGCCAGCAGCCCCCGTACGGCCAGCAGCCCGGCTATCCGCAGCAGGCCCCGCAGGGCGTTCCCCCTCAGGGCGTTCCCCCGCAGTACGGCCACCCGCAGCAGGTCCCGCCGCCCCCGTACGGGTATCCCCAGCAGGAGCCCGGGCCGGGCGGCCCGTACGGTGCCTACCCCCCGCCCGGCTTGCCCGAGCTCGCGCACTGGGGGCTGCGCCTCGGGGCGTACCTGCTGGACATGCTGATCATCGCCGGTCCGATGTACGCCCTGGGCTTCGTCGACCTCATCACCGCCCCCGACCCCGCGACGGCGAAGCCGGGCGTGTTCTTCCTCGTCGGGGTCCTCTACGCGGTCGCCATGAGCGTCTTCCAGATCTTCCAGGAGGGCAGGCGGGGCCAGACACTCGGCAAGCGGGCGGTCGGCATCAGCCTGCTGCGCGAGGCCGACGGCCGCACCCTCGGCTTCGGCATGGCCTTCGTCCGCAAGCTGGCCCACTTCCTCGACAGCCTCGCCTGCTACCTCGGCTGGCTGTGGCCGCTGTGGGACGAGAAGAGGCAGACCTTCGCCGACAAGGTGTGCGGCACGGTCGTCATCCGTACCCCGAGGCACTGAGAGCGGAGACGCCTCCGCCGCGTCGAGGAGGCGGGTGCGGGCTTCTTCGTCGTCCATGGCGTGAAGGGTAATCGAGATCCGCTTGCTTTGAGAACGCTCGTTCT
>NZ_JBFBGN010000376.1:0-1353 GCF_040684675.1 Streptomyces sp. NPDC089915
CCATGACGGCGCGGCTCTTGGAGATCAGCCCCTCGGTGTTGCTGGTCTCGGGAGAGCGTTTGAGGGTGCAGTTGACGAAGACTGCGGACAGGTCGACGCGGCCCGCCTCGCGTCCAAGCCGCACTGGTCGGTCCGCCACCTGGTCGCCCGGCTCAGCGACGAGCGGCGCCGGCTGGACGAGCTCAGCCAGGGCGAGTCCCAGGTCCGGGCGAGCTTCGAGCTGAGCTACCGCTACCTGCCCCGGGACGCGGCCCGGCTCTACCGGCTCCTCGGGCTGCTCTCCGTACCCGACTTCACCGCGTGGGTCGGGGCAGCGCTGCTGGACGGCGGGGTACTGGACGCCGAGCGGCTCATGGAACACCTCGTGGACACCCAGTTCCTCCAGGTCGTCGGCGTCGACGCCACCGGGCAGCTGCGCTACCGCTTCCACGACCTGATGCGGCTGTACGCGGGTGAGCGGGCGGGCGAGGAGGAGACGGAGGAGGACCGCCGGGCCGCCTGCGAGCGGGCGTTCCGCACCTTCCTGACCATCGCGGACCTGGCCCACCAGAGCGAATACGGCGGAACCTACGGCAAGGTGCGCGGTGACACCCCCCGCCGTGGCATCGATCCGGCCCTGCGGGAGGAGCTGCTGGCGGCCCCGATGGAGTGGCTCGAGGTCGAGCGGCTCACGCTGGTCGCCGTCGTGGAGCAGTCGGCCCGGATGGGCATGGACGAACTGGCCTGGGAGCTGGTCACCTGCGTGGAGGCGCTCTTCGGGTACCACAACTACCTGGAGGACTGGCGCCGGTGCAGTGAGTACGCACTCGAGGCGGCGCGCCTCGCCGGCAAT
The DNA here is from genome assembly GCF_040684675.1 of Streptomyces sp. NPDC089915. NCBI lineage: Bacteria > Bacillati > Actinomycetota > Actinomycetes > Kitasatosporales > Streptomycetaceae > Streptomyces > Streptomyces sp. NPDC089915. The sequence goes on from NZ_JBFBGN010000376.1 coordinate 833, forward strand.
GTCCGGGGCCAGGCGGTCATGCTGCACGAGCTGGGCGCGGTGGAACTGCGCCTGCGCAGGGTCGATGAGGCGACCGGACGGTACGAGCGGGCTCTCGCGCTGTACACCGAGGTGGGGGAGGAGCACGGCCGGGCACTGGTCCTGAGCGGTCTTTCCCTGCTCGACCGGCTCCGAGGAGAGACCGACCGGGCACAGGTGCGCCTTCGGGAAATACTCCCGGTGTTCCGGGCGGTGGGCGACCGCTCGTCCGAGGCTTACACGCTCCAGAGCCTGGGGCAGTGCGCCCTCGACCAGGGGCGGCCGGAGGCCGCGCTGGAACTGTGCCGGGAATCCCTGCGCGTCTGCGAGATCATCGGCGTGAACAGGCGCAGTCTGGCACAGGCCAGGCACCGTCTGGGGACGGCCCATCTCGCGCTGGGCCAGCTGGAGACGGCGGAGATCGAGTTCATCCGGGCCCTGGAGATCGCCCGGGACCGATCCGATCTGCTCGGAGTCGCCTACACCTTGCTGGGTCTCGCCGA
>NZ_JBFBGN010000377.1:0-1344 GCF_040684675.1 Streptomyces sp. NPDC089915
GCCGATGGTGAACAGCAGGGCGGCCAGGTACAGGTAGTTGACCGGATTCACTTCGAGGCCTCCTCTCGGGAGTCGCGGCCGAGGCGCTCCGCGGATCGCGCTGCACGCCGGTGCGCTCGCCGACCGGTACCCCGAGCGCCGCCAGATGATGGCCGGGGACCTGGTCAGTGCCGCCGCGCTGGCGTCCGTATCGCTGGCGGGGGCGTTGGGGTCGCTGACCCTGGCGCACCTGATGGTCGTCGCCGTCGTACGGGGCGCGGCGGGCGTGCTGCACGACGCGGCCGCGATCAGCCTGCTGCCGAGGCTGGTCGACCGGTCCCTGATCCAGCGGGGCAACAGCCGTACGGGCACCTTGTTCGCGGTCGCCGCCACCGCCGGCAACAACCTCGGCGCCGCCCTGACCGCACTGCTCGGACCGGCCCGGGCCCTGCTCGGCGACGTCGCCTCCTACCTGCTGAGCGCGGTGCACCTCCCGCATCCGGACCTGCGGGAGCGGCCCGGCCCGGGGGGTGCGGAGGAACGGGATGCGGGCGGAGATCGCCGAGGGGCTGCGGTACGTACGCGCCGACCACCGGCTGAGCGTGCTCACGGCCGTGAACGCCACGACCTCGCTGGCCCTGGCCCTGCTCAACACCCTGTGGGCGGTTTACCTGCTGCGGGAGCTGGAGATGGGCCCGGGCGTGTTCGGGGTGGTCCTGGGGGTCGGCACCCTGGGCGCGGCCCTCGGGGCATGGGTCGCGCCGGTCCTCGTACGGCGGTACGGGCCCGGGCCGATGATGCTCGGCGCCCTCGCCCTCCCGCCGCTCACCCAGGTCCCGCTGCTGCTGGCCTCGCCCGGTCCCGCCTGGCAGGCCGTCATCGGCGCGGCCCTGTTCCTGCAACTGGCCTGCGCCGGGGCGGCGGGCACCACCCAGCGGTCGATCCGGCAGCTGGTGACCGAGTTCGGCATGCAGGCCCGGATGCAGGCGGTGAGCATCTGCCTGACCTCGGGCGCCCGGCCGTTGGGGACGCTGCTGGCCGGCGGGCTGGCCACCTGGGCCGGCGTCCGGCCGGCGCTCGCGGTCGGCGCGGGCCTGCTCGTCGTCCCGTTCCTGGTCCTGGCCCGCTCGCCACTGCGCCGCCTGCGGCACATGCCTGGTGCCACCCGGCAACCGGCCGCCGCCGCGATCGCCGCCGCGCGCGGGCACTGGAAGGGCTCGATGGAAGGAGGGACGGCTTGACACGGACCAACCCGCCGGTGCCGGGCCTGTGCCGGGCGGACTGGCGGACTGGCGGACGGGCGGGGGCCTGGGAGCCGGTCCCGGGCCGGGGCCGGGGCCGGGGCTGGGCAAGGGCCAGGGCTGG
>NZ_JBFBGN010000378.1:0-1339 GCF_040684675.1 Streptomyces sp. NPDC089915
TCGACTGACAGTGATGATGTTCGTGGTGATGTTGCCGGTGGGTCTGACTCATCGACTGACTGACGCTTCGGCTGTCCTGTTTGGGATTTGTCGGCCTGTCGGCGACGCCACCGCGCACGCGGCCGGACGGGCGCTTGTGACTTCATAGGAGCCTGGCCAGAGGCCCCGTCACTGTCTTGTCCACCCGCCCGACCGGCGCGTGCCGCCCTCGGCTCGGACAAGCGGCAAGGACGGACATGACCAGCATGACGCATGACGGACCGGAGATCACCGGCGGAGTCGACACCCACGGGCTGACGCACCACGCTGCCGTGATCGACTCCATCGGCCGGCACCTGGCCGACCGGGAGTTCCCCACCACGATCCGTGGCTACCGAGACCTGCTGGACTGGATGCGTGTCCACGGCAGCCTGGTCGCGGTGGGCGTTGAGGGCACAGGTGCCTACGGAGCCGAACTCGCGCGGGTACTCACCGCGGCCGGAGTCACCGTCGTCGACGTGGACCGGCCGGACCGCAAGATCCGGCGGATGAAGGGCAAGTCCGACCCGGTCGACGCCTACGCCGCCGCGACGGCCGTGCTCTCCGGGCGGGCCACCGGCATCCCGAAGAGCCGTGACGGCGTGGTCGAGGCGGTGCGCGTGCTGCGGATCGTCCGCCGCAGCGCGATCAAGGCCCGCACCCAGGCGATGAATCAGATCCGCGGCCTGCTCGTGTCGGCCCCCGCGGTGCTGCGCGAGCAGGTCGCAAGGCTGGAGAGGGCCGCGCTGATACGAACCCTGGCCCGGCTGCGTCCCGGTGACGACCTGGCCCGGCCGCTGGCCGCGACCCGGGCGGCACTACGGCGCCTGGCCCGCCGCCACCAGGCCCTGGACGAGGAGATCACCGAGCTGGACGCCCAGATCGGCCCGCTGGTCAAACAGGCCGCCCCTGCCCTGCTGGAGCTGTTCGGCGTCGGCCCCGAGACCGCCGGCCAGCTACTGGCCTCGGCCGGGGACAACCCGGAGCGCATGCGGTCCGAGGGCGCGTTCGCGCACCTGGCAGGGGTCGCTCCGATCCCCGCGTCGTCCGGCCGCACCCATCGCCACCGCCTCAACAGGGGCGGTGACCGGGCCGCGAACAACGCCCTGCACACCATCGTCCTGGTCCGCATGCGCTACGACGAACGCACCCGCGCCTACGTCGAACGCCGCACCAAAGAAGGCCTGTCCCGGAGGGACATCACCCGCTGCCTCAAGCGATTCGTCGCCCGCGAGGTCTACCACGCTCTGACCACCGCACCGACCGAACGAATCACTCAAACCGACCTCACTCCAGCGGCTTGACGTCTATAGGAGCATCC
>NZ_JBFBGN010000379.1:0-1339 GCF_040684675.1 Streptomyces sp. NPDC089915
CGCCGTCGTCGTCAGAGCCGCCCTGCGAATGCCGTTGTTGTGACGCATGCTGTCGTCCCCCTGAGTCGTCCCGTCCGCGGGTTTCGGTCGTCGGTTGTTGCCCCGCGGTACGCGTGGTACGTGAGTGAAGATAGGGGCGGGAGAGCTGCAGGGTGCCGTGTGGCGACCACCTGTGACGGAACGGTCAAACTCCGATGGCAAACGGTCAGGATTCAGTGGGGCGGGACAATGGCGTGGCGGAGTCAGGCACCCCCGAGTAGTCGGGGAGCTCGATGCCGTTGATCGCGCGCCCGATCAGCTCCGTGAACCACGGGCCGGCGAAATCGGGGAGCGGCTCGGCGTCCGGCCCGGGGAGGTCGCGGGTGCGGGCGTTGAGCCGTCCGATCTCCTGGTTGGCCTCGACGAACGAGCGCATCCGCGCCTCGTAGCGGGCGAATCCGGTGCCCGGGTCCCACGCGGCGGCGGCCAGTTCCCCGGCCAGCACGTAGGCGCCGACCAGGGCCAGCCCGGTGCCCTGCCCGGACATCGGTGACGAGCTGAACGCCGCGTCCCCGAGCAGCCCCACCCGTCCGCTCGACCAGCGGTCCATCACCACTTGGGCGACCTGGTCGAGGTAGAAGTCCGGGGTGTCGTCCAGGTGCGCGAGGATGTCCGGGGCCAGCCAGCCCAGGCCCGCCATCCGCTCACGCAGCAGGCGCTTCTGGGCCGGGACGTCGCGGTGGTCGACGGCGAAGTCGGCCGAGGCGCAGTAGAACATGGCCATCGCCCGGGTGGCGTCCTGGATGGGGCGCAGGAGGGCCGAGCGCCCGGAGTCCCGGTCCTGGTACTCCAGCAGCCAGCGGTCCAGCCCGAACTCGTTGGGCACGCTGTAGAAGGCCAGCACGTGCCCGAGGTGGCGGAGGAACCGCTCATGCGGCCCGAAGACCATCGCCCGCAGCTCCGAGTGCAGCCCGTCGGCCCCGACCACCAGCTCGAAGCGCCGGCGGCCGCCGCCCGCGAAGACGACGTCGACCCCGTCCGCGTCCTGGGCGAGCTCGGCGATCCGGTCGCCGAAGAGGTACTCGACGCCGTCGTGGGTGTCGTCGTAGAGCACCCGGGCCAGGTCCCCGCGCAGGATCTCGATGTCCGCGATGAACCCGTCGCCGCCGTCGTCGTCCGCGCGGAAGGTCTCCAGGACCCGCCCTTCCGCGTCCACGGTGTGCGCGCCGGCGGTGTCGGTGCACGCCGCGCGGACCGCCTTGTCCAGCCCCATGCGGCCGATGACCTCCCTGGCGACCCCGCGCGCGTCCACCGCCTGCCCGCCGGGACGCAGCCCGGGAGCCCGCTCCACCACGGTCAC
>NZ_JBFBGN010000380.1:0-1333 GCF_040684675.1 Streptomyces sp. NPDC089915
GTCGGCGAGAGCGTGGACGTCTGGCTGGGCGACGGCAGCAGGACGACCCTGAGGATCGTCGCGGTGATGCGGACGGGCACGGGCAACAACGGCGTGTACGTCACCCCGCGCAACGCCCCGGGGGCCACGGCCTCCCGGATCGACGTGAAGCTGCTGCCGGGCGCCGACCGGGCCGCCGCGGCCGCGGCGCTGGAGGCGGCCGCCCGCCCGTGGGGCGGCCACGTGATGACGCGGCAGGAGTGGGTGGACGCCACCGCTCCGAAGACCAACCGCCAGACCCGCGTGGGCTTCGCGGTGGTCCTGGGCATCGCCCTGCTGTACTCCTGCATCGCGCTCGCCAACACCCTGGTCATGGCCACCTCCGACCGGGTACGGGACCTCGCGGTGCTGCGGCTCGCCGGGGCCACGAAGGCCCAGGTGCTGCGGCTGGTGGCGGCCGAGGCACTGATGGTGGTGGTCGTCGGCGGAGCACTCGGGCTCGCGGTGACCGGGCTGTACCTGTCCGGGGTGTGGGCCTGCCTGGCCGTCATGGGGGTGTGGTCGCCGATCGCGGTCCCCTGGCAGGCGCTCGGTGCGGCGCTCGGGGTGTGCGCGCTGCTCGCGGTGGTCTTCTCCACGGTACCGGCCGCCCTGGCCCTGCGGACCCGCCCGGTGGACCTGGCGGGCATGCGCGAGTAGCCGGGCCGGACGGCGGGAGAGCGCGAGGGGCCCCACCTGACCGGTGGGGCCCCTGGGTGCGGGGCGGAGCCGGTCTCAGCGCGTTACCCGGCGCCGGCGATCACGGCGCAGGTGTGTGGAGGATGCCGTTGATCAGGACGTTCAGGGCCCAGGTGTCGCGGTCGCCGGGGGAAAGGAGGGCCTGCCGCAGGGAGGTGATCATCGGGTAGCGGTCGGCGGGCAGGGCGGCGAAGCGGCGGTCGGCTTCGCCGATGTGGGTCTCCTCGGTGAAGTCCTTGGTGTCGTAGCTGCTCTGCTCGGCGGCGGACGCCGCGATGTGGAGGTGGAGCAGGTCGACGGCCCAGGCGGCGCTGGTGTCGTCGAGGCCGCCCTCCTTGAGGAGGGCGAGCATGCGGTCGAGGACGAGGAGGGCGTTCTCGCCGGTCGGGATGGAGCCGAGGGCGACCGCCGCGAGGCCTTCGTGGCGGCTCATGGCCTCGATGGTGGCGCCGGCCAGGGACTGGAGCCGTTCCCGCCAGGTGCCGTCCCAGTCCAGCGGCACGCCGGCGAGGGCCTGGTCGAGCATGGCGGCCATGAGGTCGTCGCGGTTGGCGACGTAGACGTAGAGCGACGCGGGGCCGGTGTCGAGTTCCTTGGCGACGCGGCGCATGGTCAG
>NZ_JBFBGN010000381.1:0-1328 GCF_040684675.1 Streptomyces sp. NPDC089915
GTACTGCTGGCGGGTGACGGGCGGGGTACTCCGGCGCGGGGCAGCCCTCCTCCGTCCAGGCCGCCACCACCCGCTGCGGGGTCAGGCCCATGCCGTCCTTCAGCTCCCCGCAGGGCAGGCCCAGCCCGCTGGTGTGGCTGAGCAGCTGTCCGACGGTGATCGGGTGCCAGGCCGCCGGAACGAGGTCGGGCAGGACCTCGGCGATCGGGGTGTCCAGGCCGAGACGGCCCTCGGCGACCAGCTGGAGCACGACGGTGGACGTGAACATCTTCGTCATGCTGCCGATCCGGAAGGAGGCCGCCGGGTCCTGGGAGACGGGCCCCACCGCCTTCGCCCACCGCGTGCCGGGGCCGGTCACCCGCACCATCGTGCCGTTCGCCTCGGCGCCCGGAGCCATCAGCTTCGCCAGCGCGGCCTCGTCCACCGGGTAGCGGTCGCCGACGGCGGCCGTCACCGGGAGCGGGGCCCGGTCGCCGCCGGTGGCGGCCGAGGCGGGGAGGGCCGCGGCGGTGACCGTGGCGAGTGCCGCGCCGGCGGCACCGAGGGAGAGCCAACGGAACTTGCGGGAGCGGGAGTTCACGGGGTTCGTCATACCCGCAAGCCTGCCGCCGCCAAGATCCCCAAGCCATGAGGGAGCACCCCCACCCGCCCCTGACCCGACCCCGACGACGCCCCGGGCCCACACCCCGGGAAGGGGCCTCGCCGGCCGGCCGGAGGCATCTGGCAGACTCCGCGGCATGGGAGTGTTCAAGCGGGCGATCAAGGCGGACGGTGCGGGTCAGGCCGGGGAGCAAGCTGACCTCAGCGCGCTCCTGCGGCAGGGTGAGGACATGATCGGGCAGGTGGGCCGGGCCCACATGTCCTGGGGGCTGGGCTCGGCGGACCGCTGGGACCTGGACCAGACGACCGGGGTCATCACCTGGACCTTCCCCGACAAGACCGCGACCGCGCCCGCCCAGATCCTGGGCAGCTTCGCCCCGAGGGCGGGCTCATGGGTGTGGGCCTGGGCCAACCAGAGCCTCCTCCCCGGCATGAGCCGCGACTCCCGCCGCTTCTGCGATTGGGCGGAGGCCAACGGCCATCCCGAGCTGGCCCAGCCCGAGATCGACGCCGACGAGCAGACGGCTTCTACGCTCGCGGCCCTGGCGTTCCGGGTCACCGGGGCGACCGGGTACTACAGGGGTCCGGGGGGCAACTCCTCCTACGTGGTCATCACCTTCGGACCGGTCACCCTGACGAGGCGGACGGCGGCGTCTCCACCTTCGACATCGATGCCGGCTAGCGCCGGTTCGACGCCCTGATCCCTCCCCGGGCACCGGCCCGGGGGC
>NZ_JBFBGN010000382.1:0-1327 GCF_040684675.1 Streptomyces sp. NPDC089915
CGTCGGCTACGGAACGGACCTGAAGGGCGCGGTGGACCTGTTCGACGTCACTTCGTCCTTCGCCCCGGTCGCGACCCTCGCCCTGGACAAGACCGACCCGTACGGGGTGACCTCGCTGGACTTCACCCCCGACGGCAAGACCCTGGCCGGCTCCTTCGGCGGCCTCGCCCTATGGGACGTGGCCGGCCGGAAGCTCACGGCGACCCTCACCGGCGTCGACTCCCACTGCCAGTCGGTGTCGTTCAGCCCCGACGGGAAGCTGGTCGCCGGTGCCTTCTCCGCCTACTCCCAGGGCGGCGGGGTGGTGGTGTGGGACCTCGCCTCCCGCAAGGGGACACCGGTGAGGACGGGGCGCAGCGGCGGCGGGGAGGTCGCGTTCGGTCCGGACGGCAGGACGCTCGCCGCGACCACCGACACCAGCGAGCTGCTGGGCGCCGTCCAGTTGTGGTCGGTCGGATGATCGAGCCGCTGGGCAAGGAGGATCCGCGTCAGGTCGGGCCTTACGAACTGGTGCGGCGGCTGGGCCGGGGCGGCATGGGCGAGGTGTTCCTGGGGCGTTCGCCGGGCGGGCGGCTGGTGGCGGTCAAGGTGGTGGCCGCCGAGCTGGCACACGACGCCGACTTCCGGCGGCGGTTCGCCCTGGAGGTCACGGCGGCACGGAAGGTGGGCGGCTTCTACACGGCGCAGGTGGTGGACGCCGACACCGACGCGGTGCGGCCCTGGCTGGTCACCGCCTACATCCCCGGCCCGTCGCTGCACCAGGTGGTCCGCGACACCGGGCCCCTGCCGCCGCGGGCTCTGCGGGTGCTCGGCTCGGGACTGGCCGAGGGCCTGGCGGCCATCCACGCGGCCGGGCTGGTCCACCGGGACCTGAAGCCCGGGAACGTCATCGTCGCCGACGACGGTCCGCGGGTCATCGACTTCGGGATCGCCCGCGCCCTGGACGGTGGTCAGCACACCGGGACGATGGTGATCGGCACCCCCGGTTTCATGTCGCCGGAGCAGGCGCGCGGCGAGTCCACCGGGCCGGCCTCCGACGTGTTCGCGCTCGGCTGCGTCCTGGCCTTCGCCGCCACCGGACGCAGCCCGTACGGGCAGGGCCGCCCCGACGTCATCCTCTACCGGACCGTGCACCAGCCCCCGGATCTGGACGGGGTGCCGGACGAGCTGACCGCGTTCATCCGGATCTGCCTGGCCCCGGAGCCGGGCAGGCGCCCGCTGCTGTCGGACGCGCTGCGCCATCTGGCGACCTCCGCCGAGGACACGCGGTGGCTGCCCGCAGGGGTCGCGGCCATGATCGGCGAGCGGCGCGCGGCGACGGTCGCCC
>NZ_JBFBGN010000383.1:0-1323 GCF_040684675.1 Streptomyces sp. NPDC089915
GGCGGCGGTCGGGGGCGGGGGCGGTACCGAGTCCGGGGTCCGGGTCGTGGGCGATCGGGTCGTCCGGGTGCTGGAAGTGCACGGCCATCGGATGGCCGTCCCGGTAGGTGTCCAGCCCCGCCCGGCAGTACGCGACCATCGGCTCCGGCAGCGCGTCGAGGCCGTACCAGCCCATCGCGTCGCAGACCGCCGGCTCGCGGACGGCCGGGGTGCCCCGCCAGTCGCGGACCTCGAAGAAGAACCCCGTCCGGGACCGGCCGCCCGGGCCCCGGTGGTGCACGACGACCGCGAACCGCACCCCCGCCGGGTCGACGACCACACCCGTCTCCTCGCGGGCCTCGCGGATCAGGGCCCGGACGACGTCCTCGTGCGGGCCGCCCAGGTGCCCGGACGGCAGGTGCCACATCCCGGCGGCGTAGACCTCCCCGGCCCGGCGGGACAGCAGGACCTCGGGGCCGGCCTCGCCATCACGGCGCAGGATCAGGTGGACGTCGACGGCCTCCCGGTGCCGGTCGGCCCCGCTCACGAGGTGCTCCTCGGGCGGCGGGCCAGCAGGACCGTGAACACCGCGTCCTCCCGCAGCACCCCGCCCTGCGCGTACCCCGCCAGCAGCCGGAGGGCCTGCGCCTCGAACTCCTCGTGCCGGCCGGTGAAGAGCCCGGGGCGGGCGAAGCTCGTGCTGCGCAGGTAGCCGACGGCCGATTCGGGGGTCCAGGCCCGGGTGAGGGGGAAGCGGTGTTCGCTCACCTCGCTGAACGCCGAGTCGGCGAGCTCCTCCTCGTACGGGCGTTCCGGCTCGGTGTAGGCGCCCCCGGTGCCCGCACGGCGGCCGGGGCCCAGGTGACTGCGGACCAACTCGCGGAGGGCGGCGGTCCATTCGGCCTCGTGGGTCCACAGGCTGCCGTCGCTCATGATCGCCAGGACGGCGTGCGGTGCGGCCACCCGGTCGGCCATCCGCAGGACCGCGGGCCGGTCCATCCAGTGGAAGGCCCGGCAGCAGGTGACCAGGTCGGGGCGGCGGTGGGGGAGTTGGGGGACGAAGGTGTGGGCCTGGCCGAGGTGGGCGGCGGCCGTGCTCGTACCGAGGAGGGGCGCGAGGTCGGCCGTCGCTCGCGCGAGCATCTCCGGGTTGACGTCGACGAGGTCGACGTGCGCGAGCCGGGGGACGACGGGCAGCAGCGCGCGGGGGACCTGGGCCGTGCCGGTGCCGAGGTCCAGCAGGACGGGTGCGGGGACCCCGTGCAGGGAGGCGGCGAGCAACCGGACGGCGGCGTCCGGCACGCCCGGGCGGTAGCGGGCGTAGGCGGCTGCGGAGCCGGTGCC
>NZ_JBFBGN010000384.1:0-1319 GCF_040684675.1 Streptomyces sp. NPDC089915
CCTCATTTCTCGGCGTCCGGCGGCCGTCCGGGGCCGCTACCCACCCCAAAAGGCGATCAGGCGATCAGGCGGGCAGGTGGAGGAGCATCACGTCGTGCAGGGGGGCCTCGGGCCATGGGTGGGCGTTGCCGACCTTGGTGTAGCCCCAGGTCCGGTACGCGGTCACCGCCACGAGGTTGGCGGGGTGCACGTTGAGGAGGACCCGCTCGGTGTCGAGGGTGGTGATCAGCGCCTCGTGCAGGCGGCGGGCTATGCCCTGTTGGCGCCAGGGGGTGCGGACGGCGAGTTCCATCAGGCCGAAGGTTCTGCGGCCGTCCTCGCGACGCATGTCCTCGGGCACCGGCCGGGTGAGCCGGTCCCACCAGTCCGTCTGCGGGCCGAGACGCCAGCCGTAGGCCATGCCCACCGGTTCGCCGTCAGGGGCCGTGGCCAGTGCCGCTACGAGAGCGGTCTGGAGACGGAAGCGGTCGAAGGCGGCGGCCACGTCCGCCGCCGTCTCGTAGTAGGGAGGGCCGGCGAACACCTCGGCGTAGATCAGCCGGAAGGCATCCTCGGCCGCCGTCACGGCCGCTCCGTCCAGCCGGTCGATGCTGATCATTCCGCGCCCTCTAGTAGCCGGTCTTGCCGTCGAGCATCTCGCGCAGGATGTCCAGGTGACCGTTGTGGCGGGCCGTCTCCTCGATGAGGTGGTGCAGGATCCAACGCAGGTCGACGTGGAGGCCGTTGCGGATGGTTCCCTGGGCCTTCGTGTCCAGCTCGTTCCCGGCGACCAGTTCGCGGTAGCGGGCGCTCTGTTCGGCGTACTCGTCGAGCAGCTGCGTGAGCGGGAAGTCGACGGCGATCCGCATCTCGCCGTCGGGGTCCTCGTCGGTGATGGGGGCCCGGTCCTCCTCGCCGAGGAAGATCACCTCGAACCAGTAGTACTCGACCCAGCGGAGGTGGTTGATCAGTCCGCTCAAGGTCATCAGAGGTGAGCTCGGCAGGAGCGCCTTGCGGGCGTTCTCCGCGGAAACGCCTTCGCACTTGGCGCGAGCGGTGCCGCGCGCGTAGTCGAGGAACGTGGTGAGCTGGGTGCGTTCGTCCCACGCGGGCGGTGTGTCATCGATTCTCGTCATCGCGCGAAGCGTCGCTGATCATCACCCCCCATGTCGAGGGATTATCGACACCCCCACACTCGTGACCAGCCCAGACGTCCCGCAGACGCCGAGACGTGGGCAGCGCGTAGCGATCCGCTGCGCCCGCCGGTCCCAGATGCCGATCTCGTCGGCCTTGGGGGCGGGTAGCAACCCCAGACGGCCGCCGGACGCCGAGAGGTGGGC
>NZ_JBFBGN010000385.1:0-1319 GCF_040684675.1 Streptomyces sp. NPDC089915
AGGCGATCACGTTGTCGGCCAGGGTCCGCCCCTGCCGTAGGGCGTGCTGTGCCGTCGGCGGGCAGATCGCGCCGTCGCCGCCCCGGGCGAGGTCGGGCACGGCCGCCGCGTCCCCCAGGGCGAAGACCCCGGGCGCGTCCGGAACCGTCAGCTCCGCCGTCACCACCAGGCGTCCCCGCTCGGTCTCCGCGTCCATCGTGCCGATCAGCGGGCTCGCCGCCACGCCGGCGGTCCAGATCAGTGTCCGGGTCGCCAGCACGCGCCCGTCGGTCAGCGTCACCTCCTCGGGCCCCGCCTTGGCGACGCTGACCCCCAGCGACACCTGGATGCCCCGGCGCCGCAGGATGTCCAGGGCCGCCCGCCCCAGCGAGTCGCCCAGCTCCGGCATCAGCTTCGGCGCCAGGTCCAGCAGGTGCCAGCTGATCCGGCCGGGGTCCAGCCGGGGATAGCGCCTGACCGCGTGCTCGGTGAGCCGCTGGAGGCAGGCCGCCGTCTCGGTCCCCGCGTAGCCGCCGCCGACCACGACGAAGCACAGCCGGGAGGCGCGCTCGGCCTCGTCCTGGCCGGCGTCCGCGAGGTCGAGCTGCGCGATGACGTGGTCGCGCAGGTACGCGGCCTCGGCGAGGGTCTTCATGCCCCGCGCGTGCTCCAGCAGGCCCGGGATGTCGAAGGTGCGGGTGATGCTGCCGGGTGCCAGGACGAGGTGGTCGTACACCTCGTGGGTCTCCTCGCCGGTGATCCCGCGGATGAAGCAGACCTTGGCCGCGGTGTCGACGCCGATCGCCGTGCCGGGGATGATCCGGGTGCGGTGGCGGCTGCTGCGGCGCAGGGAGACGGCGATGGACTGCGGGGTCAGGACCCCGGAGGCCACCTGGGGGAGCAGGGGCAGGTACAGCTGGTACGCGGTCGGGGTCACCATGCGGATGTCGGCCTCGCCGGGGGCCAGCCGGCGCTCCAGACGGCGTACGCATTCCACTCCGGCGAAGCCCGAACCCACCACGAGGATCCTCGGTCGTGCCACGGTTTCCGTCCTTTCGCAGAGCTGACGGGTCATCGGCCCGTCTGCCCACTCACCCGGCCCGTGCACCTCCGGCGCCGGCGGCCGGCCCTCGGCTCCGACGAACGGCCGGCCGCGGGGCATCGACCTCCGCGGGGCCTCGACCTCCGCGGGTTCGAGGTCGAGGCCGTCGACGGGAGCATCGGCAGGGTCGACCAGCACCACCTGCCGGGCACCCCCTTTGGCGGCGACTTCTGACCGGCACGCCGAGCACCCCGCCCCGGGACGGGACCTTCATCAGTGGCGTCAGTGCCGGTCAGTG
>NZ_JBFBGN010000386.1:0-1301 GCF_040684675.1 Streptomyces sp. NPDC089915
CCGCGCCGTACTCGTGGACCCGCAGGTGCACGCGGTCGCGGGACTCGACCCGGACGAAGCCGACGTTGACGGTGGGGAGGAAGAGGCCGGACTCCCGGACGGCCCGGCCGACGCGGGCGACGGGGGCGGTGGCCGTGTCGTCGACCTCGATCACCGCGTGCGGGTTGCCCATGGAGACGGCGGCGAACCGCACCCGCGTCCCGTCGTCCAGGTCGGCCTCGTACAGGTCCCGTTCGCCGTCCTGGCCGAACAGGGGGATGCTCTGGGGTGCGAAGCGCGGTACGGCCAGGGCGACGCGGAAGGTGTCCTCGCCGAGGACGTCGACCTCGTGCGTTCCGCTCGGGCTGTCCAGGGCGAACCGCGGGCCCCGGGCCAGGCCCGCGCGGACCGCCCAGGCGGCGACGCACCGTGCGCCGTTGCCGCACTGCGCCGAACGCGCCCCGTCCGCCGTCCAGATGTCGAAGGCCGCGACGGCCCGCGCGCTGCGCGGTTCCCTGATGCCGAGGACGAGGTCGCAGCCGGCGCCCTTGTGGCGGTCGGCCAGTGCGCGGCACAGCTCCGGGGAGGGGTCCGGCCCGTCACGCAGGTCCAGCACCACGAAGTCGTTGCCGGCTCCGTGCATCTTGGTGAAGGGAAGCGTGGTCGGCGTTCTCATGCGCATCACACCCGTGGTCAGGTTCAGACGGTCGGTCGGTGGAGGGGCAGCGGAGTCGGGGCCGTCAGGGGCGTGCCGCGGCGGCGTCGAAGGCCGGGGCGACCATGTCGAGGATGACGGCGACGGCCTGCTCGGCCCGCTCGCTGCCGGCGGGGGCGTTGAGCTCCGCGAGTTCGACGCCGATGAGCCGCTCCGCCGGGATCGCCTCGAAGATGGCGCGGATCTGGGCGGGGAGCATCCCGTCCGGAACGGTGTAGTCGGCCGGTATGGAACCCGGTTCGAGCACGTCCCAGTCGATGTGGACCCACACGGGCGCGTCCCCGACCGCTTCCAGGACGGCCTCGGCCGTGGCCTCCCCCGGGGGGATGAGGCGGACGCCTGCCCCCCGGATCAGCTCGCGCTCGCCCTCGTCGATGTCGCGCGAGCCGACGAGGACCGCCTGTTCGGGGCTCAGGCCCGCGCCGTGGCCGCTGTCCCACAGTCCGCAGGCCCCGGAGAGGACCATGCCGCCGAGGTATCCGGTGTCCGTGGTCTCGGGGGTGTTGAAGTCGCCGTGTCCGTCGATGTACAGCACCACGGCGTCGGGGTGTTCGCGCGCCACGACGGGCAGAGTGGCGAGGCTGACGGAACAGGTGTTGTTGATGAG
>NZ_JBFBGN010000387.1:0-1282 GCF_040684675.1 Streptomyces sp. NPDC089915
CGCGTCCACGATCCGGCTGGTCAGCAGCGGGAGGCCGACGGCCCGTTGGCCGGCTGCCCGGGCCCTTCCGTCGCCGTGGCGCCGGCACAGACGGGGCGGGTGCGGGCGGCATGGGAGCGGGCGGCCACGAGGAGGCCGATGCCCAGCCCGCCGAACGCCAGGCCGCCGAACTCCACGAACCAGGTGATGCCCGCGCCGGTGGTGAAGGGTGGGGGCGGCTGGAGTTCGGGCAGTACGCCGGCGGCCATGAGCGGGGCCGTGATGGTGAGGAACAGCCCGTACATCGCCAGGGGAAGGCCGGTCAGCCATGCCGGAACCAACGGCAGCAGGCGCGGGACCCGTCGTCCGGACAGGAACGGCGTCCAGCGGGGGAACACCTGCCCCCACCTGAACAGCAACCCGAGCAGCAGGAAGACACCGGCCATCGCGGCCAGCACGGTCACGTCGATCCCCGCCGCCGCGGCCGCCTTGGACGGGCCCGACGCACCGGCGCTCATCGCGCGCCGCCAGTCATCGCCCGAGACGCCCAGGGCGTCGCCGCCCAGCGTCCAGACGGTCTTGGCTCCGGCCCACGGCAGCAGCCCGCACATGAGCAGGTAGACCGCGACGCGGGTCCGCCTCGGGGCTCGTGAGGCGGTTGGGTGGTCGAGCGGGCCGTCGGCCGGGCCCGCGTGCGGTCGCCCGCATCGCGGGCAGTCTCCGTGCAGCCGTCGGCGGTACGACAGGCCGGCGAGGAGCAGGAGGGCGGCCCCGGCCGTGTTCAGCAGGACCTGGGCCAGCCCGGTGGCGCTCTCGACCCCTGAGAGCGTCGCGATCGTCACGAAATGGATCGGCAGCCCGTTCATCCCCACGACGAACACCGGGAGCGCCGTGATCAGCACCGTCGACACCACGACCCGGCCGTGCGCGGGGAGGGTACGGGCGCCGGCCAGGCAGGCGCCGCCGGCCAGGAGTGCGAGGGCCGCCAGGAGGAGCAGGACCGCCGGCGCGTAGGAGGCGTGCTCCGTCCATGGCACGGTGGTGCCCGCCGCCGCCCATGTGACCTCGACGGCGGCGTACGACACGCCCCATAGGGCAGCGGCCTTGGGCGACCACATGGGCCACCTCCTCGACCACGGCTTCCACGCCGGGCCCGTGACCGGTGGCCTGGAAGCGCCGTCTGCCTGTGAGTTCGCGGGAACCGCCACTGAGACCCCCTGTACGTGCGGTTTGTCGACGCCTCAAGGGTCTCCGCCGCCCGCGCCGCTCACATCCGTCCCGCGGATCACCCGCCTCCCCCGCG
>NZ_JBFBGN010000388.1:0-1276 GCF_040684675.1 Streptomyces sp. NPDC089915
GGGCGTGGACGGTAAGCCCGTGCGGACCGTCTCGGACCTGACGGTCACCCCCGGGCACGGCCCCGAGGTGCTGGCCGAGGCGGACACCGTGATCGTCCCCGGGTACGCCATCACCCGGGGATCGGCCGCCGCCACGCAGGCGAAGGCCCTGGATGCGCTGTCCCGCGTCCGGCCCGGAACCCGTCTGGTGTCGATCTGCAGCGGTGCCTTCCTGCTGGCCGGGGCCGGTCTCCTCGACGGGCGGCGGGCCACCACCCACTGGGCGCTCGGCGACCGCTTCCGGGAACTGTTCCCCCGGGTCCAGCTCGACGCGGGCGTGCTCTTCGTCGACCACGGTGACGTGCTGACCTCGGCGGGGGCGGCCAGCGGCTTCGACGTCTGCCTGCACCTGCTGCGCCAGGACCACGGCGCCGAGGTCGCCAACCAGGCCGCCCGGTTCTGCGTCATGCCGCCGTACCGGGAGGGCGGGCAGGCCCAGTACATCGAGCGTCCACTGCCGCCGCCGGGCGCGACCGGCACCGGGCCGACCCGCGACTGGGCCTTGCAGCGGCTCGAACTGCCGCTTTCACTCGACGAGTTGGCCGGGCATGCGGCGATGAGCACCCGGACCTTCGCCCGGCGCTTCAAGGAGGAGACCGGTCTGAGCCCGGGCCGCTGGCTTACCTCGCAGCGGCTGCGGCGGGCCCGGCACCTGCTGGAGTCCAGCGACCTGCCGGTGGAACGCGTCGCCCACGAGGTCGGATTCGCCACCGCCACCTCACTGCGGCGGCACCTCGCGGCGGAGGCCGGAGTCGCCCCGACGGCGTACCGCCGCACCTTCCGCGCCCCGGATCCGGCCGTCGGCGACGAGGGCTCCGTTCCTAGACCATGAGGTCCGCCGACGTCGCGTCCGGCGGATGGACGGAGCCGTTCGCGCGCGCGGCGTGGGCGTCGGCCAGGGCGTCGGCCACCGCGTCCACGAGCGGGTCGGGGGCGTCCGCGCGGCGGGCCAGTACGACGCGGCTCGGCGGGTGGCCGTCGACCGGGACGAACGCGAGGCCCGGCCGCGCGTGCCGGCGCGCGGCCCCGGCCGGCAGGAGCCCGGTCACCCCGTCCCACACCACCGCGTGCAGGCATTCCTCGGCGGAGGTCACCACCGGGCCGGGCGTGTCCTCGTCGGCGGCGAGCCAGTACGCGCGCCAGCGCGGGTCCGTCCCGGCCGGCAGCCGGAAGCGCGGCCGCCCGGCGAGTTCCCTCACGTGCAGTCGCGGCCCTGAGCCTGTGCGGCGACCTGGAG
>NZ_JBFBGN010000389.1:0-1272 GCF_040684675.1 Streptomyces sp. NPDC089915
CCGCACCCCGGCGAAGACACCGACCGGGGTGCGGCCGCGCGCCCCGTACCGGGGCACGACATCCGCATGCAGTGGGTGCTCTCCATCGCGGTCATCGTCGTGGGACTCCTGACGATCCGGCCCATGGGGCCGAGCGGCCGGGGCCTGGCCGTGGCCGCCCTGTTCGTCGTCAACTCCGCCTCGATGCTGGCCCGTCGGCTGCCCGAGCACAGGGTGTCGCCGCGCGTCGCCCAGGTCTGGCTCACGCTCGGGGTCATTGCGGCGGCCGCCCTGATCGGCCTCAGCAGCAGCGGAACGGGCTACCTCTTCGCCTTCTTCACGGCCGGCCACATCGGATACCGGCTCGACACCAGGCGGGCCCTCCTCACGGCCGGGTTCTGCAGCCTGCTCCGCGCCGCCGTGCTCTACCTGCGCCTGGGCCCGGGCTACGAGGCGCTGCCGTGGGTGTTCGGCCTGACCACCGGCGCCCCGGTCATGATCGGCATCCTCAACCGCAGTCAGCGGCAGGCCGTGCGGGCGGCGATCGACGCGGCGGAGTCGGCCGAACGCGCGGCCCGCGCCGAGGCGCGCACCGCGGTGCTGACCGAACGGGGCCGGATCGCCCGGGACGTGCACGACGTCCTGGCGCATTCCCTCGCCGGGATCAACATGCAGCTGGAGCTGGCGGACGCGCTGATCGACACGGGGGACCTGGAGAAGGTCCGCGAGGCCCACGCCAAGGCCCACGGCCTCGTCAAGGAGAGCCTGAAGCAGGCGCAGTGGACCGTGCACGCCCTGCGCGAGGACGCGCTGCCGCTGCGGGAGACCCTGGCCTCGATGCTCGCCTCCTCGGGCCACCGCGACGCCCTCACCGTTACCGGGACCGTACGCGAGGTGCCCGCCCAGGCGGTCCAGAACCTGCTGCGGATCGCCCAGGAGGCCCTGACCAACGCGGCCCGGCACGCTCCCGGGGGAGCCGTCGCCGTGGAGCTGGCGTTCGCCCCGGCGGCCACGACGCTGAGGATCCGCAACCGCCCCGGAACCCGCCCGACGGTTCCCGGCGCGGGCAGCGGGATGGGACTGATCGGCATGCGCGAACGCGTCGCCCTGCTGGGCGGAACGCTCACCGCGGGCCCGGTCACGGAAGGCCCGCACCAGGGCGACTGGGAAGTGGAGGCAGTGATCCCGCAATGACCGGACACGCAGCACAGGAGCAGCAGTTGAAGGTGGTCGTCGCCGACGACCAGGCCGCCGTCCGCGAGCCCCTCGCCGCGGTCCTCGGCCTGGCCGAGG
>NZ_JBFBGN010000390.1:0-1262 GCF_040684675.1 Streptomyces sp. NPDC089915
GTCCTGGTCGGCACCGGCACGGGGGCGACCGGCTGGCTGCGCTCCCTGTGGCTGGAGCGCGGCGGCGCCGAGGAGCTGCCCGCGCCGTGCGACCGACGGCTCCTGTGGTTCGTCCGCGAGGCCTGGCCCTCGCCCACGACCGGAACCACCAGGGTCTCCGGGGAGCTGGGAGGGGGTCAGGGGCTGCGGCTGACCGTGGAATCGGACCGGATCGTGGTCTTCGGCGACGGGATGGAGGCCGACGCCCTGGAACTGACCTGGGGGCAGAGCGTACGGCTGGGCATCGCGGACACCTCGCTGCGCCTGGTGACCTGAACGCCCCGTCCCCGCAGGCCCTCCCGGCGGGCCCTGGCCGGCTCCCGGTGGACGGAGCCCGGGCGGGAGGCGGGGGCCGGCGGCCGGCCGGGGCGTCCCATCCGATCGGCCCTCCCGCCTGGCGCGACCCCGCCGCACGCTGCTTGGCTGAGGGCGGATCCCCAGGAGGCGGGCGATGCCACAGGACGGGCAACCGCAGGAAGAGCGGCCGCAGGACGACCCACCGCGGGAAGCGGGCCGGGACGAACTGGCCGCGCTCCGGGCGCGGGTGCTCGCCCTGGAGACGGCGGCCGCCCGACGGCCCCCGGCCCGGCACCGCACGCGCTCCCTCGTCGGCGCCGTCCTGATCGTGCTCGGCTGCCTGCTGGCCCCCCTGGGCATCCTGGCCTCCTGGACCTCCGACATCGTCGGGAACACCGACCGCTACGTCACGACCGTCGCACCGCTCGCCTCCGATCCGGACGTGCGGGCGGCGGTGGCGAACCGGGTCACCGGCGCGGTCATGGAGCACATCGACCTCCCGGCGCTGCTGGCGGACGCGGCCCCCGACGAGCGGCCGCTGCTGGAGAAGGCGCTGGGCCGCCTCGGCGGCTCCCTCGAAGGAGCGCTGAGCAGCTTCGTCCGGGAGAAGGCGCAGGACGTCGTCGCCTCGGACGCCTTCGGGACGGTGTGGACGGACGCCAACCGTGCGGTCCACACCTCGCTCGTCCGCGCCCTGACCGGCAGCGGCGAGGGCGCCGTCACCGTCGAGAACGACGCGGTGACCCTCGACCTCGCCCCGGTGATCGAGCAGGTCAAACAGCGGCTCGTGCGCTCCGGGCTGGGCGTGGCGGCGAAGATCCCGGAGATCCACGGGACGTACGCCTACATGTCACCGGAGCAGGTACGGGGCGAGGCGCTCTCGCCCGCCGGCGACGTGTTCGCCTTCGGCTCGGTACTCGTGTTCG
>NZ_JBFBGN010000391.1:0-1242 GCF_040684675.1 Streptomyces sp. NPDC089915
CTCCCGGATGTCGTACAGATAGGCGTTGACCGCCGGGGCGTTGCGCCGGGCCGCCCAGTCACGGGTCGGCGCCTCGAAGGACACCTCGATGCCCGGCGGCGCACGGCGTAGCGGGCGACGGTCAGGCGCCGCCGCTCGTTCTTGGCGATCTTGCTCTTCTTGGCCATCAGACCTTTCCTCCACGCGCTCGGATCCGGGCCACGGCGGCCTCGACGCCGATCGCGTCGACGGTCTTGACGCCCTTGGCGCTGAGGGTGAGCCGGACGTGCCGGCCCTCACTGGGCAGCCAGTAGCGCTTGCTCTGGATGTTCGGGTCGAAGCGTCGCTTCGTGCGGCGGTGCGAGTGGGAGACGTTGTTGCCGAAGCCGGGTCGGCGGCCGGTGAGTTGGCAGTGGGCGGACATGGTTCCTCGTCTGCTCGGGAGCGGTGTGGCCTTACCGTAGCAGCTAAATGAAAATGAAAACCAATAGCGTGTATCGTGATGGACATGGCACGCGACGAACTGCGCCCGGCCCCGACCAGCGCGACGTGCCGTCTCATTTTCGGCGTCCGGCATGTGGACCGCCGTTCTCGCATCCTGGTGAAACGGCCTAGGGTGGCCGGTGCAGCTGGTTCGCCCCGTCCGCCAGACGGGATGCGTCGTAAGAGGGAACCCGGTGGGAATCCGGGACTGCCCCGCAGCGGTGAGCGGGAACGACCGCCGTCATACGCACTGGGACCGGACAACGGTCCTGGGAAGCGACGGCCAGTAGGTGCCCGCCGGGAGACCGGCAGGCGTGCCCGCGAGTCCGAAGACCTGCCCGTTGCCCGCACGCGGCCGATGCCGTGTGCGGATATCCCGGTGACCTCGTGGGCGGGTCGGCGTACACAGCGAGCGGCAGCTGCGGCATCGTTCCCGCGGCGTGGTCCGCCCGCTCCGTCGTTCCCTTCGCGTCCGCGTCCCGTCGCCGGGATGTTCCTGGAGACATCTCGCGAAGGAGAGTTCCGTGACAGCGAAGCCCGCAGCCGCGGCAGCACGAGCCACCGTGTACGGCTACCCCCGCCAGGGCCAGAACCGCGAACTGAAGAAGGCCGTCGAGGGCTACTGGAAGGGCCGCGTCACCGCCGACGCCCTCCAGGCCACCGCCGCCGAACTGCGGCGTTCGAACTGGCAGCAGCTCGCCGAGGCCGGCATCCACGAAGTGCCGACCGGTGATTTCTCGTACTACGACCACGGGCGGTCACGCCCTACTACAGCAAGCC
>NZ_JBFBGN010000392.1:0-1231 GCF_040684675.1 Streptomyces sp. NPDC089915
TCCTGCACGCCCTGGTGGCGGCCCTGCTCATCGCCCGCCTCGCCCGCACTCCGAGCGGCCCGCTCGCCCGCGCCCTGTCGGCGCCGCCGCTGCGTGGCCTCGGCCGGCTGTCGTACAGCCTCTACCTGTGGCACTGGCCGGTGTTCCTGCTGCTGGGCGAGGACCGACTGGGCCTGACGGGCTGGGCCCGCACCGCCGTCGTACTCGCGGTCTCGCTCGTCGCAGCCCTGCTCTCCACCCGGCTGGTGGAGGACCCCGTCCGCTTCCGTGCGCGCTGGGCGCGCGGCCGGAGGGGCGCGGTGGCCCTCCTGGCCGCCCTCGCCCTCCTCACCGCCCTGTGGGCGCTGCTCCCCCGGCCGCAACTCGGCGCGGGCAGCGTCGACATCGGCCGGCTCAGCGCGGGAGGACCCCGTTGAGGGCGTGACCGGTGGTCGCGTCGACGTGGTCGGGGATCTCGTCGTGGCGGTCTCCCACCGTCGTCGTGCCGGTCGGTTCGAAGAGGAGGATCGAGGCGCCGGACGGGGCCGACGGCTTGTGTTCCGTACCCGCCGGAACGGTGAAGGCCGAACCCCGGGGCAGCAGGACCGTGCGTTCGCCGTCGGGTTCGCGCAGGGAGATGTGGAGTTCGCCTTCGAGGACCAGGAAGAACTCGTCCGTGTCGTCGTGTGCGTGCCAGAGGTGTTCGCCCCGGACCTTGGCGATCCGGACGTCGTAGTCGTTGACGCTGGTGACGATGCGCGGGCTCCACAGCGCGTCGAAGGAGGCCAGGGCCATGTCGAGGGAAACGGGTTCGTTGGTCATGGGCTCATCCTGGGCCTGTCGGACCGGCCCGCGTGAGTGCTAGAAATCGCATATGGCGAAAGAATCCTCTCAGTCCTCGCAACCGGATCCTGCGGGCGTCCATCGGGTGGTCGTGATCGTGGACGAGAACTCGAACCCCTTCGAACTGGGCTGCGCGACCGAGGTCTTCGGGCTGCGCAGGCCTGAGATCGGCCGGGAGCTCTACGAGTTCAGGCTCTGCTCCCCCGAGCCCCGCACCGCGATGCGGGACGGGTTCTTCACGCTGACGGGGGTCGGCGGGCTGGAGCTGGCCGACACGGCGGACACGTTGATCGTCCCGAACCGTCCCGACGTCGAAGTGCCGCGCCGGCCCGCCGTCCTCGACGCCATCCGGCTGCTGGCTCCGGTCAAGGACCTGGACAGTCTGGCGAAGCGGTACCCCAGCCGGAAG
>NZ_JBFBGN010000393.1:0-1226 GCF_040684675.1 Streptomyces sp. NPDC089915
CGAGGACGGGGTGGCGGGCGACGTCCGCCGGGGACACCGCGCGGTCCAGGGCGACGGCGAGTCTGACCGCCGACAGGGAGGTCCCGCCCAGGTCGAAGAAGTGGTCGCGGCGGCCGATCCGGTGCCGGGCGATGCCGAGCACGCTCGCCCAGGCGGCCGCGAGACGGTGTTCGCAGGGCGTGTCCGGAGCCTGGACTTCGTGCTCGGCCGTGTGCAGTCGTGCGGCCTGGGCCTTCAGGGCCTTCCGGTCGATCTTGCTGTTGGCCGTGAGCGGGAGGCTCTCCTGCCAGTGGAGGACCGAGGGGACCATGTATCCGGGCAGGGAGGTTCCCAGGTGGTCCAGCAGGACGCGCGTGTCCATCGGGTGCGGGGCGGTGTAGAACGCCACCAGGTGGGCGCTGCGGTCGGGCCGTTCGGTGACGACCACGGCGCTGGTGCGCACTCCGGGCGCCCGCAGCAGGACGTTCTCGATCTCCCCGGTCTCGATGCGGAATCCGCGGACCTTGACCTGGTTGTCGTGGCGGCCGAGGAATTCCAGCTTGCCGTCCGGGCGCCAGCGGCCGACGTCGCCGCTGAGGTACAGGCGCTCGCCCTCGCGGTGGGGGTCCGCGAGGTAGGTCGGACGGGTGCGCTCGGGGTCGTTGACGTAGCCGCGGCCGACGCAGACCCCGGAGAAGGCGATCAGGCCGGGCGCGCCGAGCGGCACCGGGTCGAGGCGCTCGTCGACGACGTAGAGGCGCACGTTGTTGACGGGGCGGCCGAGCGGGACCCGGTCGCCGTCCGGCGTGCGGTCCATGACCTCGTGGTTGGTGTCGTCGCTGGTCTCGGTCAGGCCGTAGGCGTTGACGAGCTTGATGTGGGGCTGGGCGGTGAACCAGCGCTGGGCGAGTTCCCGCTTCAGCTCCTCCCCCGTGACCGACACGTACCGCAGGTCCGGCAGCGTCCGGGGGTGCCGTTCGAGATGGGACACGACGACGTCCAGGTAGGACGGGACGACTTGCAGCACGCCGACCCGGCCGTCGGCGACGGTGTCGAGGAAGCGTGAGACGTCGAGGATCGCCTCCTGCTCGATCAGCAGGGTCCGCCCTCCGGCCAGGAGCGGCGCGAGCAGCTGCCACAGCGAGATGTCGAAGCACTGGGGCGCGGTCTGGGCGACCACCTGCCCTTCGCCGATCCCGAGGTCGTCGATCTTGGCGTAGAGGTGGTTGAGCATGCCCTGGTGCTCG
>NZ_JBFBGN010000394.1:0-1221 GCF_040684675.1 Streptomyces sp. NPDC089915
GGCCTGTTCGGGGGCGGGGGTGAAGGCGGTGACGGAGCCGTCCGTGTGCTGGACGGTCACCACGCTCCCGCCGCCCGGGCCGGGCTGGTGCCACACTGCAGGGCCGCGTCGAACAGCGCCGGGTGCAGGCCGAACGCGCCCGCCCCGCCGTGCAGTTCCGCCGGGAGCTCCACCTCGGCGAAGACCTCCTCGCCGCCGCGCCAGGCCGCGCCCAGGCCGCGGAAGGCGGGACCGTAGGCGTAGCGGGCCTCGTCGAAGGCCCCGTACAGGGCGTCGAGGTCCACCGGTTCGGCGCCGGCGGGCAGCCAGCCGGTGTCGGGGGCCGCGCCGCCGTCCTCGTCCGGGGTCAGCACACCGGTGGCGTGCCGCAGCCAGGGGCCGTCCGGGTCCGCGCCGACCCGGGAGTACACCGCGAGGGTGCGCCGGCCGTCGCCGTCCGGGGCGCCGACCGCCAGGTGCAGCTCCACGGAGCCCTGCTCGGGCAGCGGCAGCGGGTTCTCCAGGGTGAGCTCCTCCACGCCCGGGCAGCCCGACAGCTCACCGGCGTGCAGCGCCAGCTCGACGAAGGCCGTGCCCGGCAGCAGCAGCGTCCCGGAGACCCCGTGGTCGGCGAGCCAGCCGTGCGTACGGGTGGACAGCCGGCCGGTCAGGACCAGCCCGCCCGAGTCCGGCAGCGGGCTGAACGCGCCCAGCAGCGGGTGCCCGGCCGGGGCCAGCCCCAGCCCGGCGGCCGCCTCGGCGGGCGAGCCGCCCCGCGAGGTGTCCAGCCACAGCCGCTGCCGCTGGAACGGGTACGTCGGCAGCCCGGCGTGCGCCGCGCCGCCGCCCTCGGGGAACAGGCTCCCTCGGTCCACGGCGGCGCCCTGGACGTGGAGTTCGGCCAGCGAGGCCAGCAGCCGGGCCCGGCCGCCCTCGCCCCGGCGCAGCGAGCCGACGGCCACGACGGGGGCGTCCGCGTCGGCGGCGGTGTCCTGCACCCCGGAGACCAGCACCGGGTGCGGGCTGACCTCGACGAAGAAGCGGTGGTCGTGCTCCAGCAGCAGCCGCGTGGCCCGCTCGAACCGCACGGTGCCGCGCAGGTTCTCGTACCAGTAGCCGCCGGTCAGGCGGGTGGTGTCGATCGGCTACCCGCCAGGCCTCCACGCAGACCGTGTAGGTCTGCGTCCTGGAGCTCCCGCCCGCGATGGGGGCGGGCAGCGGCTGGGCCGTGGTGAGGGTGGC
>NZ_JBFBGN010000395.1:0-1220 GCF_040684675.1 Streptomyces sp. NPDC089915
TCGCCGGCCGCTACCTGGAGACCTACGAGCTGATCAAGGCCGTCAAGGAGGCGTGCGTCCGGGCTCGCCGCCCACCGGGGCCGTGGGCCGCCGCCAGCGCCGGGGCCACCTGCGCCGCGAACACCTCCCGCATCCGGGCCGCCGCCTGCTCGTTCGTCACGGCGGAGCGCAGCAGCACCAGCAGGGCGTCGTCCGCCGGGTCGCCCTCCCACCGCGCCACGAAGTGCCGTACGAGCGTCTCGGGCAGGTCCGCCGCCGGGACCGCGCCCAGGTCCGGCAGGCGCAGGTCGATGGCCAGGCTCGCGTCGAAGAGCAGTTCCTTGCTGCCGAAGTACCGCATGACCATCGAGGGGTCGATCTCGGCGTCGGCGGCGATGGCGCGGATGGTGGTGCGCTCGTAGCCCTGCACCGCGAAGCGTTCGCGGGCGGCCCGCAGGATCGCCGCCCTGGTGTGGTCGGAGGTGCGTCGTACCGTCATGCCAACAAGCGTAGGCCAACAAGCGTTGACATGCCAGCTGGGCCGCGCCATCCTGGAGTCAACAACCGTTGGCCAACGAGCGTTGGCCTGCTGGAGGAGGCCCGCGATGACCAGCAGCAGCACCAACAGCAGCACCAGCACCGCCCCGCTCCCCACCGCCACCACGGTCGCCATCGTCGGCGCCGGCCCGACCGGCCTCGCCCTCGCCGTGACCCTGGCCGAGGCCGGCATCGACTTCGTGCTCCTCGACCGGCAGGCCGAGGGCGCCAACACCTCCCGCGCCGCCGTCGTGCACGCCCGCACCCTGGAGGTCCTCGATGAGCTGGACCCCTCCCGCTCCCTGTCCGCCGGACTGATCGGCCGCGGCCTCCCCGTCGGCACGTTCCGGATCCGCGACGGCGCCCGCCCCCTGGCCACCATCGGCTTCGACGGCCTGCCGACCGCCTACCCGTACGCGCTGATGGTCCCCCAGGACCAGACCGAGGCCGTGCTCCTCGCCCGCCTGCGCGCCCTCGGAGGCGAGGTCCACCGCCCGTACGAGGTCACCGCGATCAGCCAGGACGCGGACGGGGTCACCCTCACCACCGCAACCGGCCAGACCCTGCGCGCCGGCCACGCCGTAGGCGCCGACGGGATGCGCAGCGCGGTCCGCGAGGCCGCCGGGATCGGCTTCAGCGGCAGCGCGTACGAGGAGTCCTTCGTGCTGGCCGACGTCGTCATGGACTGGGCCCCGGGCCCCGGC
>NZ_JBFBGN010000396.1:0-1218 GCF_040684675.1 Streptomyces sp. NPDC089915
GACGCCGCCGCCAAGGGTGACGAGCAGGCCCTGGCCGCGATCCGGGCCGGGGCCGGGGCGCCCGCCCCGCAGGCCCCCGGGCGGGGTTGGTCCGCCGGGTCCGGACCGGAGGAGGGTTCCGCCGCCGGGTGGTCCGACGCGCCGGCGGCGCCCGTCCCGGGCGCGCGGGCGGGCAGTGCGCCCCGGCGGTGGCCCGAGCCCCCGGTGCCGGACCCCGCCGCAGAGGCCCCGGGCCGGGGTGC
Organism: Streptomyces sp. NPDC089915; assembly: GCF_040684675.1. Classification (NCBI taxonomy): domain Bacteria; kingdom Bacillati; phylum Actinomycetota; class Actinomycetes; order Kitasatosporales; family Streptomycetaceae; genus Streptomyces; species Streptomyces sp. NPDC089915. Next base: position 243 of record NZ_JBFBGN010000396.1, read on the forward strand.
GCGGCCCCGTCCGGAGGAGGGTTCCGCGCCGGTCCGGTCCGGCGCCCGGCACGCCGGACCGGAACGGGAGCCCGCACGGGACCGGCCCGACCGCGCGAGTGCCCCGGCCTCCGGGCCGGAGCGCGGGGCCGTCCGGGGCGCCCGGCCCGAGCCGGAGAGGGGCTCCCTGGCGGCGTGGTCCGCGGCCCGCGCGCAGGCGCCCGGCGCGGCCCCGGCCGACCACGGCCGGGCCGCCGGTGCGGCGGAGGCCGGTCACGGCGGGCCCGCCGCGGCGGCGCGGGCCGGCGCCCGGGCGGCCGCCGGGCCCGCCGCGCACGCCCCCTCGTCCGCTCCCGCGGCGCCACCGGAGACGGCCGTACGGGAGGACGCCCGGGCCGTCTTCGAGCGGATGGCGGAGCGCGCCGTACGGCCGGCCGGGCTGGTGCGCCGGGGGCTGGCCAGGCTCCTGGACTCGCTCGTCCTCGCCGGGGTGGCCGCCGCCGTCGCGCTGCCCCTCGTACCGGAGGTGACGGCCCACCTCCAGGCCAAGGTCGACGCGGCCCGGGCCGGCGGACGCACCACCACCGTGTGGCTGCTCGACGCCACCACCGCCGGCCGGCTGGGCCTCGTCCTGGGCGCCGTCCTGCTGTTCGGGGTGTTCTACGAGGCCCTGCCCACCGCCCGCTGGGGCCGCACCCCGGGCAAGAAGCTGTGCGGGGTACGGGTGCTGGCCGCCGCCACCCTGCGCCCGCCCGGCTTCGGCGCGGCCCTGCTGCGCTGGCTGGTGTTCGCCTTCCTGGGGCTGCCCGCCGCCCTGTGGGCCCTGACCGACCGCCCGCGCCGCCGGGGCTGGCACGACCGCGCCGCCCGCACCTACGTGGCCCGGTGACGACGGGCCCTACGGCCTGTCGTCAAACTCCCGTCTGCCCCGCGACGCCTGGCACGCGCTCTCGCCGCACCGGGCGAAAGCCAAGTACGTCCAGTACGCGGGCTTTCG
>NZ_JBFBGN010000397.1:0-1216 GCF_040684675.1 Streptomyces sp. NPDC089915
GTCGTCGGCAGGGTCAAGACGGTTTCGGTCAAACGCGAGGGCCGCAGGTGGTTCGTGATCCTGACCGCCGAGCAGGCCCAGCCCGAGCCGTTCCCGGCGACCGGCTCCGTCATCGGGATCGACGTGGGCATAGCCAACTTCCTCGCTGACTCCAACGGCGAGTTCGTGCCCAACCCCCGCCACGGCAAGACCAACGAGGACACGCTGGCCGCCGCGCAGCGGGCCGTCGCCTCGTTTCCCCGCGTCCGTCGTGACCGGCGTTCCAAACGGCACCGGGCCGCTCTGGCCAAGGTCGCCGTCCTGCACGCCAAGGTCCGTCGTCAGCGCCTGGACCATGCCCACAAGACCGCACTGCGCCTCGTACGCGTCCACGACGTGATCGCCCACGAGAAGCTGAACATCGCGAACATGGTCCGGGCCCCGAAGCCGAAGCCCGACCCCCGGACGCCGGGCGGTTTCCTGCTCAACGGGGCCGCCGCCAAGGCCGGGCTGAACAAGTCGATCCACGACGCGGGTTGGGGGGTGTTCCTCACGATCCTGACCAGCAAGGCTGAAAGCGCCGGCCGTCGCACGATCCCGGTGGACCCCCGCAACACCTCCCGGCAGTGCCCCGCCTGCGGGCACACCGCCAAGGAGAACCGCCCCACCCAGGAGAGATTCCACTGCCTCTCCTGCGGCCACCTCGCGCACGCGGACACCGTCGGCGCGATCAACGTCCTCAACCGGGCCGGGCTGGTCCGCTGCGACGCCAACCCGGCGTAACAGGAAGCCCCCTCCTTCAGGAGGGGGAGGAGTCACGGAGCGGTAGAACGACGGAGGGATCTGCCGGGAGAAGCTGAGTTCCGCGGCGATCTCGTGTTCGGTGAGCAGGCCGTCTTCGCCCCCGTCCTGGGCGGTCAGGAGGGTGACGAGGATGTCGTCCGGCAGCGGTCGTACCCATCGAGGGCGCGGGTGGGGGCCGGCGGCGAGCCGCCCGCGGACGATCCCCGACGGGTCGGTTGCCAAGGGGGCGACTCGCGAAGGGTCGACGTGCCGGTTGCCGGCGAGCGCGCGCCGGATCGATCTGGCCGGGTGGTGGAGGGCTGCGTCGATGACGGAGTCGGGCAGGTCACGGTCCCCGCACATCAGCAGGCCGGCCTCGCCGGCCGCTGGATCGACCAGGCGTATCAGTACGTCGGAGGGCGCGGCCTCGCCCTCAATCCGGCGGCGCCCTCCG
>NZ_JBFBGN010000398.1:0-1212 GCF_040684675.1 Streptomyces sp. NPDC089915
TCGGCGTTGATCAGCGACAGCCCGTCGGCGACCATCGTCCCGCTGCCCACCGAACTCAGGAACGGGCTGTCGTGCTTCACGCTGGTCCCGAAGTTCGACCCGGTCTGTGTGACACGGGACAGGTCGTAGCCGAGGTAGCGCAGGTAGTGGACGATCGCGGAGCTGTCCCCGAACAGCGCCATGAAGAACTTCCTGTTGGTCAGGACCCTGATGGCCCGGTGCAGGCCGTACTGGACGCCGTAGAGCGGATGGACCGTGTCCGGCTCGACCGCCAGGTTGAGCAGACGCGGTACGAGGCCCTGGACGAGTAGCGCGACGAGCAGGGCGCCGAAGAACAGCAGCAGCGACGCGGCCAGCGCGGTCAGGTAGAAGGTCCCGCTGGTGAAGGCTGCGGTCCCGACGCGAGACGCCGCGTCCGGCTGCGGCAGCGGGTCCAGCAGCACGGCGACGCCGCCGGTGGCCAGCGGCAGGTACACCGTCAGGAGGGCCAGCAGCTGCCCGGCGGAGTAGCAGACCTTCCTGGTGGTGCCGGAGCGGTCGGCGCCACCGGCCGTACCGACCGTACGGAAGTCCGTACCGCAGGGCTCGGCCGGCGACCCGTGCCAGCTCTCTCCCGCGGGAACGCTCTGACCGGCGTGCAGGCTGGAGGCGTGCCCGAGCTGGGCCCGGGGGCCCATGGAGGTGTTGATGTCGAGGACGGCCTGTTCGCCGACGAGGGCGCCAGCACCGAGGGTGACGGGGCCGGTCTGGATGAGGCCGTCGTGTGCCCGGTAGCAGGAGAAGAGAACGTCCTTGCGGATCACCGCGCCGTCACCGATCGTGAGCAGATCGGTGCAGACGGGAATCTGCGCGGAGAAGACGGCGACATCGCGCCCGACCCTCGCGCCCAGCGCCCTGAGATAGGCCGTGTACAGCGGCGAGCCGGTGAACAGGCGCACGGGGCTCGTCCGGATCAGGGTCTTGACCAGCCACCACCGTACGTAGGTGAGGCTCCAGACGGGGAACTCCCGGGGCGTGAAACGGCCGATGAGGATCCATTTCGCCGCGATCGGCACCATGCACAGGCCGACGAAGCCAGCACTGCCCACCAGCACGGACCGCAGGTAGACGTCGAGCACGCCCCGGCCGGCGGCGACCCACTCGAAGCCCCGGGCCGTGGCCAGGGCGGCGAGGTAGGAGTAGGCGAGGAACAGCAGGAGCTGGAGGGCTCCG
>NZ_JBFBGN010000399.1:0-1211 GCF_040684675.1 Streptomyces sp. NPDC089915
GCGGCCGATCTTCGCCGCCTCGCGGGCCAGGTCACCGCCCTCACCGGCCTTCCCGCCGGCGCGGAAGGCGCGATCGGCGAGCTGAACCTGGCCCTCGCCGGCGACGACGCGGCCCGACTCGTCGGACCCCTGACCGCGGCGCGGGACCATCTGCGGCCCGAGGACGCAGGCCTCACGGACCGCATCGACGCCATGACCCGCCGCGCCGAACAGCTCCGCCAGGACAGCCGCGACCAGCGCAACGCCTGAGCCGCACCCGCGAACCGGCCCGGCCGCGCACGCGGCAACCACCGCACGCGCCCCACATCGTGGACGTACCGCTGCGACAGGGCCGGCCCCCAGTACACGCCCGTAGACATCCGTGCATGACGTTCCCACAGAAGGAGACCCCCATGGGCAGCAAGGTAGAGACGCTGGAATTCCAGGCGGAAACCCGTCAGTTGCTCCGGCTGGTGATTCACTCGATCTACTCGAACAAGGACATCTTCCTGCGCGAGCTGATCTCGAACGCCTCCGACGCCTTGGACAAGCTGCGGCTGGAGTCACTGACCGACTCCAGCCTCACCGATACGCCCACCGCCGACCTGCACATCTCGCTGGAGGTCGACGAGGAAGCGCGCACCCTGACCGTCCGTGACAACGGAATCGGCATGACCCGAGACGATCTCGTCGATCTGATCGGCACGATCGCCAAGTCCGGCACCGCCGGCCTGCTGGAGAAGATCAAGGAGTCCCAGGACGCCGCCACCGCCGAGAGCCTGATCGGGCAGTTCGGCGTCGGCTTCTACTCGGCGTTCATGGTCGCCGACAAGGTCACCGTACAGACCCGGCGGGCCGGTACCGATTCCGGCACCCGGTGGGAGTCGGACGGCGAGGGCACCTACGACATCCAGGCGGTCGACGGCCTGCCCGTGGGCACCTCGGTCACCCTGCACCTCAAGCCCGCCGACAGCGAGGACGGGCTCGCCGACTACCTCTCCGAGTCGAAGATCCGCCAGATCGTCAAGCAGTACTCGGACTTCATCCGCTGGCCCATCCGGATGGCCACCGGGCAGGCCGATACCGAGGGCGATACCGAGGGCGACACCACCCCCGCGACCGAGACCCTCAACTCGATGAAGGCCCTGTGGGCCCGGCCGCGCACCGAGGTGACCGAGGAGGAGTACAACGAGTTCTACCAGCAGATCAGCCACGACTGGCTGCCCCCGGCC
>NZ_JBFBGN010000400.1:0-1204 GCF_040684675.1 Streptomyces sp. NPDC089915
GTACGCCACGATGAAGTGGGTGTTGATGATGCCCGAGACGGACATCCAGCCGCGGGCTATCTCCTCGACGCACAGCGCGTAGGTGAGCAGCGACTGTTCGAGGGGCCGAAGAACTCGATCTCCGCGATGGCGACCTGCTTGTCGGCGGAGGCCGCGTGCGCGGAGTCGACGGTGAAGCGGACCTTCGTGACCTCGCCGACGCGGAACGGACGCCGCTGGCCGCCCGCCCCCTGATCCAGGGTCAGCCGGCGGGTGGTGACCTTGCCGTCCTTCCCGGTGATCGTCGCCGTGACGCGGTGCGGCAGGGCGGACTCACCGATCCGGTCGGCCCGCGCGGAGACCCCCGGCGTGATGATCACGTCCAGCAGCCGGGCCGGTTCGCTGAAGCCGACCTCGATCCACTCGCCCTGCCCGGACTGCGACACACCGGGCCCCCACCAGGTGTTGCTGCGCTTGTCGAAGGCCAGCTCCGGCTGGTGGCCCGGGTACGAGCGGGAGGCCGTGATCCGGTCCGGGGCCACCGGGGCGCGCTTGGCGAAGTGGTCCAGGGCGGCCCGGACCCCGTCGGGCAGGTACACGAACCCCAGGACCGCCACCGTGACGACGACGGCGAGGGTGATCCAGGTGCCGACGCGGTCGAAGACGCGGCGCAGCCGGGGGCGGTCGCCCGCCCACGGGGTCTCGCGCCGCCCTCCGCCGAACAGGCGGCGCCACCACGGTGCCCGGGCCGGTGCGGCGGCCTCGCCGCTCTCGGCCAGCGGCATCGCGCAGCGCACGCAGTAGTGCCGGTCGGGACGGTTGGGCGTCGCGCACCAGCGGCAGGGCGGGCCGCCCGCGAGGCCGGGCTGCTCTCCCGGCGCCCGGACGGCGGGCCGGTCGGCGTCCGGCCGGCCCGGCAGGACGGGACCGGCGGCGCCCGGAGCGGGCCGGGGCTCCTCCGGGTCGGCCACCGGCACCAGGAGGGAGCGGGCCCGGTCGGACATGGTGTCGCTCAGCGGGTGCGGGACCGGGGTCTCGGGTGCGGGCCCGGCGGCCGGGGTGTCCGGCCGGGCGGGCGCGGGCCCGGCGGGGGTGGCGTCGGGCCGGGCGGGTGCGGGCCCGGCGGGCCGCCCGCCGTCGACGGCCCGGCCCGTGGCGGCCGGCCCCGCGTCACCCGGCCCGCCCGGCTGCCCGGGGCGCCCGTCGGGTGCGGTGTGCCCGGCCG
>NZ_JBFBGN010000401.1:0-1201 GCF_040684675.1 Streptomyces sp. NPDC089915
GCCGGCCGGCGGCGGGCCCCCCGGCCGGGGAGCCCGCCGTCGCCTCCACCGCCTCCGGTAACGTCGCGGCGTGACGACGACCTACGTACTGGACGGCCGGCGGATCCACACCCTGGAGGACTTCTGGGCGGTGATGGGCGAGGCGGTCAACGGCCCCGGCGGCTACTTCGGACGCAATCTCGACGCCCTCAACGACTGCCTGGCGGGCGGCTTCGGCACACCGGACGACGACGACTTCACCGTGGAGTGGCACGACCACGCCTCCTCCCGGCAGGCCCTCGGGCACGCGGAGACGGCCCGCCAGCTGGAGATCCGCCTGAGTCGCTGCCACCACACGAACCGCCCCGCGGTGGCCGAGGAACTCGCCGCGGCCCGTGCCGGCACGGGCCCGACGGTCTTCGACTGGCTCGTCGGCATCTTCGAGGGCCAGGTCCCCGGCGCCCTCCGGCTGCGCTGATCCCCGCACGCCGCGTCGCCCCCACGCCCGGTTGTCCGCGGACAATCCGGGTTGTCCGGCGACCTCGTGCCTCCTGCGCTGGGGACGTGCGGCCGGGCGGGTCCGGACAAGGTCCCGGCCCGCGACGGTCGGACGGAGAGTCCCTTCGTCGAGTGGTCCGGGAGGATCCATGTCCGTCATGAACAGCGCCCGCAGGTTCGGCATCGCGACGGCCGCCGGCTGCGTGCTGGCCTTCGCACCCGCCGTGTCCTTCGCTGCGGCCGGCCCCGCGTCGCAGAACCCGTCTTCACACGCCCTGTCCCAGACGCCCGGCGCGTCACAGGCCGCTCCGGCTCCGCGGCCGGACAGCGGGTGCTCGTCCTTCGACAACGCGAACAGGGACCGGATCTACGTCGGCGACTGCGTGATTCCCGGCGGCTACTACGTGTCGTCCGCCGACGGCCAAGTGCTCCTGGTCATGCAGGGGGACGGGAACCTTGTCCTGCGTGCCGCCGATGGCTACAGGCCCCTGTGGTCCAGCCACACCGTCGGCTCCAACTACGCCAAGATGCAGGCCGACGGGAACTTCGTCGTCTACACCAACGACGGCAGGCCGCTGTGGGCCACGGCGACCCAGGGGTTCGGCAACTACCTCGCCATCCAGGCCGACGGCAACCTGGTCGTCTACACGTCCAGAGGGGGACTCCGCCGGACGTGTAGAGCCGCGGGGCGCGGCCGGCGGCCAGGGCTGGTCGGGGTCGGCCG
>NZ_JBFBGN010000402.1:0-1197 GCF_040684675.1 Streptomyces sp. NPDC089915
ACGGCGGCGCTCGCGCTGGACGAGGAACTGGACCGGTCCGGCGCCTGACCCGGTCCGGAGTCCGATCCGGTGTCCGGAGCCTGATCAGGCCCGCGGGCCGCCTTGATGGCGGCCTCGTGCGGCTTGTAGAAGTCGTCGAGCCTGAACGGCGGGGCGGAGACGATCAGGAGGTCGGCGCCGGCCTCGTTGACCGTCTTGACCAGGCGTTCGTACCCGGCGCGCTGTTCGTCGGCGGAGCCCCAGTCGTAGGTGGTGATCTGGTAGGCGACCACGTCGGGCTTGAACGCCGCCAGCTTCTTCGGCAGCTCTTCCCAGGTGGGGGCCGCCATCTCACCGATCACCCCGCCGCCTCCCGCCGCGGCCATCGAGGCGAACTCGGCCCCGCCCGCCTTCATCGCGGCGCCGAGCGCCGGCGCCTCGGCCTCGCCGATGGAGTCGCCCATCCACAGCAGCCGCTGCGGCTTGGCGTCGTTCCGGCCCTCGTCGTGCCGCTCGGAGTTCGTCCCCCCGGAGCCTGCCCCGTCTGTTGCGGCCCCGCCGCCCTGCCCGCAGGCGGTGAGGCCGAGGAGGACGGCGGCGGCGGAGACGGAGGCGGAGGCGGAAAGGAGGAGACGAGTGCGGGTGTTCTTCATGGACTGTGCGTTGCTCATGCCCTCGACGGAACCGTCCCGAGTGGCAGAAGGGGCAGGCCGTCATCGTTTCATCACGAAAAGCGGAACCCGTCGTCATACGCTTCGAGCACCGTTGTCGAAGAACGTCGAAGAACGTCGAAGAACGTCGAAGAACGCCGAAGAACACGGAAGCCGTCCGAAGGCTCACCCGAGGACACACCGAGCACAGGAGACGAGCGCACCCCCATGGCACGAGTCCTGCTGATCGAAGACGACCTCGCCGTGCAGAAGGGCGTCACCCTCGCGCTCAAGCGCCGGGGCCACGAGGTCGAGGTCGCGGCCAGCGGCGAGACGGGTCTGCTCCTGCTGGAACGCCATAGGCCCGACCTGGTCCTCCTCGACCTGATGCTGCCGGGCATGAGCGGACTGGAGGTCTGCCGCCGCATCCGGGAGAGCAAACAGCTCCCGATCATCATCCTGTCCGCGCCAAGGACTCCCACTTCCGCGGCAACATGCCGCAGGCCGTCTCCATCGAGGGCACCAACTGGGAGGGCGCCCTGGCGCCGACCCCGGAGGAGCTCCAGGG
>NZ_JBFBGN010000403.1:0-1193 GCF_040684675.1 Streptomyces sp. NPDC089915
CCGGTCCGGGCCGGCCTGTCAAGGGCGCTCCTTCGTCGCGTCGCTACGCGATCGCCTGCGGCGACCCTTGACAGACCGACCCGAACCGGAAAGACTTCCAGCCAGTGATCTTCGTGCCTGAGTTCAGGTACGTGCCGCCGACCGGGACGTCGGCGATGGTGTACGCGCCGAGGCAGAAGACGCTGTTGTAGAGACGGATCGCCCGTGAGCTGTGGTTGACGAGCGAGTACGCGCCCTTCCTGGTGGCGCTGTCGCAAGAGCTGCCCGGTGACCGCTCGACGAACTCGCCGCTGAGGTCGCCGTTCTCGTAGAAGCACACCTTGTCGGCGGGGCAGGTGATGCTGCGGAAGGACCAGGAACCCGGGTTCAGGTCCTGCTGCGTGCCGGCGCCGATCGTCCGCTGGGCGGCGCCGGAGCAATCGGAGCTGTTGAACGCGAAGACCATGAAACCGAGGTTGTTCCGCACGCTGGACGGGTTGGAGGTGGTCCCGTCGGGCCACTTCACGTAGCCGGGCACGCACTGACCGACCGCGACACCGTCGACGTGCACGAACTGACCCTGCTCACCGTAGTCGTTCCACAGGCAGAGCTGATTCGCCCCGCACTGCTCCGGAGCGGCACTGGCCGGGGACAGTGCGGCGGTCGTGAGGGACAGCGCCGCGGTGAGAGCGAGCAGGGCAGCACGGCGGGGCAGGCGGGAGCGGGGCATGGGGTGGCCGTTCTTCACGTAGGGAAGGCGTACGCCCGTCATCCTGACCGGTGCGCCACACGTGACGATCAGCAAGACCCTTTCAGCCCGCGCGGCCGAACCGAAAGCGTGAACACCCGGGCACCCATACAGCCCGAACCCGCCTCCCCTCCCGAGCCGGCTCGCTGCCTCCGGGTGCCCACCCCCCTACGCGGCCTCAGGCGGGGATGGCGTGGGGGAAGTCGAAGAAGCGGTCGGGGTCGTAGGTGCGCTTGATCCGCCGCAGCTTGGGGAGCGCCTCGCCGTAGTACGCGTGGGCCCAGTCCTTCAGCGCCGGGTCGAGGAAGTTCTGGTACGCCTGGGGCAGGACGCCCTTGCCGCGGTCCTGCATCGTGGCGTGCAGCTCGGCCAGCCATTCCCGGCCGGCCCGGACGGTGATGGGTGTGTCCCTGGCCGTCCAGGAGGTCTCGTACGTCATCAGCCAGCGTGCGGAGCGATGCACGAA
>NZ_JBFBGN010000404.1:0-1192 GCF_040684675.1 Streptomyces sp. NPDC089915
GCACGGGCAGTGGCCCGGGACCTCCCGGCCCAGGTCGCCTATCAGGTAGCGGCCCAGCCGCTGGCCGCGCCGGGCGTGCGTGGTGAACACCAGCCGGCCCGTCCCGCCCGGGGCCACCGGCCGGTCCTCGGCCAGGTCCACGATCTCCAGGGCGTGGAGGTCGGCGTGCAGGTGGTGGACGCCGCCGGAGCTCTCCGCGCACTGGTAGCCCAGCGGGCCGAGGTCGGTGCTGCCGTAGGTGATCGAGCGGACGGCCTCGATGCCGAACCTCTCCTTCAGCGTGCGCCGCTGCTCCCGCGTGAAGTGTTCCCCGCCGTAGAAGACCTTGCGCAGGCCCCCGTACGCGCGCAGCGCCTCCTCCTGCGCGTGCAGCAGCTGCCACAGGTAGGAGGGCATGCCGAAGAGGGTGTCGGCCCGGTGCTCGACGATGGCCTCGGCCGTCGCCCGGTGGTCCGGTCCCGCCGCCAGCGGCAGCTGCACCCCGCCGAGCCGTTCGAGTACGGAGAAGAAGCTGATGAAGCTCCCGTACATGCCGCCGCAGTAGAAGAGGTTGGCGGTGCGGTCCCCGACCGGGTCGTAGCCGGCGGCGAGCAGGCCCCGGGCGGCGGCGTGCATCTGGGTGTCGTAGTCGTCGTAGCTGAACACCGACAGGGCGGGGGCGCCCGTGCTGCCGCCGCTGTGGAAGTACAGCTCGGCGTCCGCCCGGGCCAGCTCCCGGGCCGGCCCCTGTACGTCCTCCTTGCCCAGCAGCGGGCCCGCCGGCGCCGGCAGGACGACGGGCCGGACCAGGTCGTCGAGGCAGGCGGTGGTGGCGAACCGCTCCGGGTCGGCCTGGACGGCGACCCGGCGGCTGTAGCGCTGGAGGGCGTAGACCCCGTCGTGCGGCTCGCCCGCGTAGCTCTCCTGCATGGCGCCGACCGGCGTGACGCGGGTGACGCCCGCGGCCAGGGCGGTACGGGAGAGCTCGGCGACGTCGGACCGGCTGCCCGCGACGCCCGCCGTCTGCAGGTAGCGGCGCATCGGGCGCAGGGTGGCGATCAGCCGCTTGCGGGGCAGTGGCTTGACCCACACGCTGCGGTGCAGCGGTGAGGCCGTGAGCGGCGACGTCCGGCAGGGTCAGCACGTGCCGGCGCAGGCGGCACCCCGTACTCCGCATGGCCGGGGAAGGGTGGCAGGGGCCGAGCCCCTCGAC
>NZ_JBFBGN010000405.1:0-1189 GCF_040684675.1 Streptomyces sp. NPDC089915
GGCAGGGCTTACAAGATCAGCACTAGCCGGGTTGAGACCAGCCCGGACGAGCATCACGCGGGCGGAGTTCTTGTCCCTGGTGGACACGGTTTCGCACGCGGTGCACGTGTACGTTCTCTCGGAAAGAGGCAGGCGGTGCTTGGCTCTCGCTCCGCAGTGCGCGCAGTCCATGGTGGTGTGCGCGGGATGGACGAGGTGGATCGTGCGCCCGTGCTTGCGGGCCTGCTCGATCAGGACGGCCTTTGCCACGCCGATCGCGGCGTCAGCCGCCTTGCGGGCCATCGTGGACTTTGCCAGGAAGCGCGGGCGGAAGTCCTCCACCGCGAGGTGGTCGAAGTCGCGGACCACGGTCTTGGCCCACTTGCGGGCGGTGTCCTGCCGCTGACGGGCGATCTTCTTCGACACCTTCGCCGCCGCCCGGCGGGCCTCCCTGTACCCGGCGGTGTCGGGCCGGTTCTTCGGCGTCTTGCGGCGGGCCATCATCCGCTGGTACTTCGCGAGCTTCCCCGCGGCGGCCCTGCCGTGCTGGGCATGAGCCAGGTCGTGGGCGTCGGAGGTGGTCGTCGCGGTCTCCTTGACGCCCCAGTCGATGCCTATGTTCCGGCCGGTGGCCGGGAGAGACACGGTCTCGGTGGCGACGACGAACGAGGCGTACCAATGTCCGAGGCTGTCGCGGTACACGCGCACCGACGACGGCACGGACGGCAGGTCACGCGACCACACCACCCTCACAACGATCCCACCCGCCAGATGCAGCCGGCCCTCCCGCAGCCGAAACCCGCGCACGGTGTAGTTCAGCGTCGGCAGCGCATCCCGCTTGCGCTTGACGCGGGGCATCCCGGCCCGCCGCGGCACCGGCAGCTTCGCCTTGATGTCCTTCAGCGCCTTGGCGCGCGACTTCGCGAAGTCGCGGATGATCTGCTGCTGAGGAACCGAAGCACCCTCGCGCAGCCAGGCCACCGAGCGACGGGCCTCGGTCAGCATCTTGTCCAGCTGCGCCGGCCCGCACGTCACCTTGTCCTCGGCGGTCTTGTTCGCGGCATGGACCTTCCGGGACATCGCCACGCACTCGTTCCACACCCACCGACACCGCGCCCACTCGGCTTCGAGCCGGGCCAGCGCGGTGGACGACACGCGCAGCCGGTACGTGTACCGGGCATGCCCGGCCACGCTCTCGGCCACCGGTGTC
>NZ_JBFBGN010000406.1:0-1183 GCF_040684675.1 Streptomyces sp. NPDC089915
GTGGCGGCACTCGCCGCCAACCTGGCCATCGCTGTGGCCAAGTTCGTGGCATTCCTCTTCAGCGGCTCCTCGTCGATGCTCGCGGAGAGCGTCCATGTCAACTCCCTGGGCAGCTGCAAGGGTTCCACCGGCCCGGCCTCCACCGACCCCCGCACCGGGGAGCCCTACCGGCTCTCCTTCCCGGACCTGTCGATCGAGGACATCGCCGACGCGGCGGCCCACGCCGTACGGGCGCTGGGCATCAGCCGGCTGGCCTGCGTGGTGGGCGCGTCCATGGGCGCGATGAGCGCGCTCGCCCTGCTCGCCCGGCACCCGGATCTGTCCCGTACGCACATCAGCCTGTCCGGGGCCGTGCACGCGCTGCCCTTCTCGATCGCGGTCCGCTCCCTCCAGCGGGAGGCGATCCGCTCCGATCCCGGCTGGCTCCAGGGCCGCTACGAGGAGGAGGACGGTCCCCGGCGGGGCATGCTCACCGCCCGCAAGCTGGGGATGATGACCTACCGTTCGGCGCAGGAGTGGGACTGCCGGTTCGGCCGCAGCCGGATCAGCGAGGGGCGCCGGGCGGAACAGGGGCGTTTCGGCCTGGAGTTCGAGGTCGAGAGCTATCTGGACTTCCACGCCCAGCGGTTCGCGGACCGCTTCGACCCGAACAGCTACCTCTACCTGAGCCACGCGATGGACCGGTTCGACCTCGACGACGGCGCCGGCGGCGGCCCCGCCGGGGCGCTGTCCCGGATGCGCGTCGAGAGGGCGCTGGTCATGGGCGCGCGGTCCGACATCCTCTTCCCGCTTTCGCAGCAGCAGGAGATCGCCGAGGGGCTGTCGGCGGGCGGCGCCGACGTCGGCTTCCTGCCGGTGGACACCCCGGCCGGCCATGACGCCTTCCTCGTGGACGTCGAGCGCTTTGGCCCGCCGGTGGCGAAGTTCCTGGCGCTCGTGGCCTGACGGGGCCGCCCGTCCGGTGGCCCCACCCGCACACCCCACCCCCACCTGAGAATATGGAGAGTCCCCCTTGTCCGGGCAGACCCCGAAGAAGATCGCCCTCGTCACCGGCGCCAACCGCGGCATGGGCCGCGACATCGCACGCCAGCTCGCCGAGCGGGGCGTCCACGTGCTGCTCAGCGGCCGCGACGGCGCCGCCGTCGCCGGAGCGGCGGCGGAGCTGCGCGCCGCCGGGCTGGAC
>NZ_JBFBGN010000407.1:0-1182 GCF_040684675.1 Streptomyces sp. NPDC089915
ACCGGCTGCTGCTCTTCCGCTACCGCCTCGACCCGCGTCTGGGCATGTTCATCTACCACGGCTCCTCCGTCGGCACGAGCAAGACGAACTTCATCAGGCGGGAAGGGCCTTCCCGCCCCTGACCGGGCCGTACGCCGGAGGGGGCCCCGGATCAGAAGCGGACCGGCAGTGCGGTGAGGCCGCGGGCGCGCATGGACGGCCGCCAGCGGAGTTCCTCGCGCGGCACGTCCAGGGCCAGGTCGGGGAAGCGGCGCAGCAGGGTCCCGACGGCGATCCGCGTCTCCAGGCGGGCCAGCGGTGCGCCCACGCAGTAGTGGATGCCGTGGCCGAGCGCCAGGTGGCCCGCGTCCCGCCGGTCCACGTCGAGGCGGTCCGGTTCGGCGAACCGCTCGGGATCCCGGTTGGCGGAGGCGAGCGAGAGCAGCACGGTCTCCCCGGCCGGGATGCGTACGCCGCCGACCTCGACGTCCTCGACCGGGAAGCGGCGGATGGCCAGCAGCGCCGGGCCGTCGTAGCGGGCGAACTCCTCGACCGCGGCCTCGATCCGGTCCGGGTCCGCGCGCAGGGCGGCCGCCTGCTCCGGGTGGTCCAGGAGGGCCAGGACGGCGGTGCCGATCAGCTGGACGGTGTTCTCGTAGCCGGCGGAGAGGATCAGGAAGGCCAGCGAGGTCAGCTCGTCCTCGGTGAGCCGGTCGCCGCCGTCGCGGACCTCGACCAGGTCGGACAGCAGGTCGTCGCCCGGGGTGCGGCGCTTGTCGGCGATCAGCTGCGGGAAGTACCCGAGCATGGCGACCACGGCCTGCTTCGTCGCCGCCGGGTTCGCCGGGTCGGGGGCGACCATCGCGTCGGTCCAGGCGCGGAAGTCGGGGCGGGAGTCCTGCGGTACGCCCAGCAGGTCGCAGATGACCGTGATCGGCAGCGGTGCGGCGTAGTCGGCGACGAGGTCGGCGCGCCCGCGGCCCGCGACCTCGTCCAGCAGCCGGTCGGCCAGGGCCTGGATTCCGTCGCGCATCCCCTCGACGCGGCCGGGCGTGAACGCCTTGGACACGAGGGCCCGGATCCGGGTGTGGTCCGGCGGGTCCATGTTCAGGAGGTTGGCGTCGAGGGCCGGGGGCAGGGAGAAGCCCCAGGCGGCCTGCGCCAGATCCCACTCCGGGACCTCGCGCCCGGCGGCCTCCCAGT
>NZ_JBFBGN010000408.1:0-1171 GCF_040684675.1 Streptomyces sp. NPDC089915
CGGGAGGGCCCGCCGGCCAACACCGCCCGGTTGGGCGAAGGCCTTCTTCCAGGCCCTCCCGCCCAAGCCGAACACGAAGAACACGTACCCGGAGTACAGGGCCCAGATCCACAGCAGAAAGCCCCTGGCACCCGCCGTCGAGGAAACGCCCATCACGGTGAACAGCGCCAGGAGCGCGAACGCAAGCCCGGCTCCCGGCCAGAAGTCGGCACGCAGACCGCCATAACGCCGGAAGACCGCCACCACGGCAGCGACCTCGCCGACCAGCAGCAGCGGCACCAGCACCATCCGGGTGCCGAACAGAGAGCCCGGCTGGTCCTGCCCCGCCGCAAGCTCCCACAGCATGGTCGTCCCCGCAGCGAGGAGCCATGGCACCACGGCCACCGAGACGGACAGCGGAAGCACCACACGTTTGACCGACATCGCAGCAACCCCCCTCAATACCGCACACGTGAATCTAACTCGCACGGGTGGACGGCCCGCAGTGGTCGATCAACCGAATTCCGGCCCCAGCGAAACCGTGGCATTCGGTTCTTCCACCGGTATCCGTCGGAGGCGCCTTCGGTGAGCCAAGACCCACAACACTGTCGGGCGGTGCAAGGTGGTGCAAGTTTCGTGCGCAGTAGGCTGGTTGGCTGCAAGGATTTCCCCGGAGTGAGCGGCAGCACCGAGCGATGGAGGGCTTGATGGCTCTGCGCAGGCTTGGCAAGGACCCCGAGAGCAAGTCGGGCGGCAGCCCGACCGTCTACCTCGACGAGGAGAGGAACACCTACCTCGTCCAGGGCTGGATCGTCAGCGACGAGGCCCGTCTGGAACAGCTGGACCTGCCCGGTCACGAGACGGTGGTCGAGATCCCCCGCCGGATGGTGCGGTTCTTCGAGGAGGGGGACCGTGGCGTCCGCAGCGACGTTTGAGCAGCTCATCGGCTCGGCCCGCCGTTCCGCAGTGCACCTGGAGATGCGCGACGGCTACATGGCCGAGCCGGCTCTCGACGCCTGGAAGGCCGGCTCGCGGGAGGACCTCCTCGCGGGGGACCCCGAGTTCCAGCTGTGGCTGAAGTGGGTGCGCGAGGCCACCGCGCGCGGTGTCGCCGTGCGGCGGGCCCGGGTCTTCTCGGTTCCGGAGTCGGACTACATCCGCTGGGAGCACTTCATCTCCGACGCGAACGTGG
>NZ_JBFBGN010000409.1:0-1138 GCF_040684675.1 Streptomyces sp. NPDC089915
CGAGCCGCTCGAACCGCTCGGCCAGGTCCTCCAGCCAGTCACGCCACTCCAGCAGGCAGGTCACCACGCGTTCGGCGGTGTCCCGCGCCTCTGCGACCGAGTGCGAGGGGCAGCACCAGGTTTCGACGGGACCGCCGAAGTGGTTCGAATGGTCCCAGCCACAGGCCCACCGCCCGTAGCGGGACACCAGGAGCGCGGTGACCCGGTCGGTGAAGCGCCAGTCCGCCATCCGGTCCGGATCAGCCGCCCGGTCGGCCTCGGAGGGGACCATGGGGACGATCAGCGCCGTCAGCCGCGCCGCCTCGTCGTCGTCCCAGTCGAACGCGCTGCGGCTCGGGTCGACGGCGGGCCACGGCAGGTCCCGGGCGTGTTCACGGTGGATGGACGTGGCGTACCCCCGGGGCCGGATGTGACAGGACGATCAGCGGACCGATCATGCCGATCGGATCGGGAGCTGTCACCCCACTTTTCCGGCCCGCGCCCTCGGCCCGGGGTGGAGCCGGCAAGTGCCTATGTGGACGCGGCGGCAACCGCGATCTGGAGGCATACGGCCGAAGGTGTGGGCCCGGGCCGACGTGGGTGCGGGCCGACGCGCTGAGCAGTGCGGGGAGGATCGTTTCCCCACCCTTGCATGCACTTAAAGTAATCGAGCAATCCCCCTACGTGACTTCGTGGTGTCCCCATGCGTCTTCGTTCGTCCCTCGGCGCCCTCGCCGGTGCCCTGCTGCTGACCCTGTCCGTGTCCACCTCCGCCCACGCCGCCGGGGGCGAATTCGAGTACCAGTACGGCACCGGTCTCCCGAACATCCTTATCGACCCCGTGAGCGGCGAGTGCATCGACCTGCCCTTCACCACCCCTGAAGCGCCCGGATTCGCCCCGTACAACCGCACCGACTCCACCGCCACCGTCTTCGTCGACTTCGGCTGTAACGGCGACACCTACTACGTGATGAACCCCGGCAAGAAGCTCGGCGCCCGCCTCAAGCTCCGCTCCGTGGTCTTCTCCTGACCGGTCCCACGGCCGCCCCACCCCGCTGACCGTGCCGGCGCCCCCGGGGGGGCGGCCCCGTCGGCGGGCCGGCCGCGGCCGGGCGGGCCCGCGCGGGGCGGGGCGGAAAGTTCCAACCCGGAGATCGGA
>NZ_JBFBGN010000410.1:0-1129 GCF_040684675.1 Streptomyces sp. NPDC089915
CGCCGTCATGACCCACGGCGCCCTGATCGCCGGTGCCTGGTACGCGCACCACGCACCGTCCTGGGCGCCGGACGTCCAGCGGGAGCAGCAGGTCGGCGGCGGCGCGATGATCGGCGTCGCCGAGCTGGTCACCGTGTGCTTCCTGCTCGTGATCCTGGCGCAGTGGTTCCGTACCGAACGGGACCAGGCCCTCGTGCTCGACCGCCGCCTGGAGACCGAACTGGTCCCCGCGGCGGCCGCCGTGCCGGGGCAGGAGCGGAACCCGGACCTGGTACGTCCCTGGTGGGAGACCGAGGGCGGCGAGGTGGCCGACCGGATCCGGCAACGGCGGCCGTAGGCCGTGTCTCCACGCGGAATCAGCCGCCTCAAGCGCCACCGTGCCGATGGTGAGGGCCCTGATCCCGCAGGACCTGCACGGCCCGGTCGAAAGCCGAGTCCTTGTTCCGGCCGAACTCCTCCGGGGTGAAGACCGGCTCCGTGAGGTGCGGCGGGATGCCCGCGCCGTCGTACGTCCTGCCCGAGCGGGTCAGCAGCTCCTCGTTCGGCAGCCAGACCGACATGCCGCCCGGGAGCTTGCGCTCCATGACGTCCGAGAAGACGCCCTGCGTGGGCTGCCCGATCCGCACGGTCCGGCCGGGCCGGTCCATGAGGGCCTGGGTGAAGGTCTCGCCCGCGCTGACGGTGGAGCCACCGGTCAGTACGGCGACCGGTCCGGTGTAGCGGGAGCCCTGGGCGGGGGTGACGTACAGATCCGCAGGTAGCCCTGCCCGCCGGGGAGGTCGGCGTAGGTGATCCGGCCGGCCGCGAAGTCCTGGAGGTTCCGGGCGTCCTTGAGGTCGCGCTCCACCACGAACCGCTTGACCTTGGCGTCGAGCTTCCCGTCGGGCTGGACCGTGCCGGGGCGGCCCTGGGCGAAGCGCCGGTCGGGGAAGCCGTCGTGGTCGGCGTCGACGTCCCAGACGGCCACGTGGGCGTCGTGGAGCGGCTCGACCATCTCGCCGAAGAGGGTGAAGAGTTCGTCCGGGGTCGTCCCTTCGTGGACCATGGGCCGGTACCGGTCGCGTACGGCGTGCCAGTCGATGCCCTTGGCGGCGAAGAAGGGGTAGTTCTCCTCGAAGGACTGCCAGAA
>NZ_JBFBGN010000411.1:0-1128 GCF_040684675.1 Streptomyces sp. NPDC089915
GTGGGGGGCGGGCGGGGGCCGTTCGACGGGTTCCGGTGCGTGTGGGTCGAGGGCCTCGACCCGGCCGGGCTGCCCGCGCTGATCGGTGAGGAAGGGGCCGAACTGGGGGTGCTCACGGACCGGTTGGGGACCTGGCGGGTGCGGGGGCGGCAGGGGCGCGAGGGGGTGGAACCGTGGGAGGACCGGGCGGCCGTCGCCGTCGGCCGTACCGCCGAAGGGTGGGCGTTTGCCTTCGACGCCGACGCCGCTTACCTGAACGAGCGGTTCGTGTCCCCGGCCGTCGCCGCCTCCGCGCACGGCCGGGCGGTGGTGGTGTGGCGCGAGCCGAACCGCTCGTCCCCGGGCGGGCGGCCGGCCGCGTTCCACCTGTCGGTGGCCGAACGGGGGGAGGAGGTCTACGCGTTCACCGTGCGCGGTGATGACGTCCGGCGCTCCGGGACGGTGCCCGAGGCCCTGGACCCCGCCCGGCTGTTCCGGCCGGACGGCACCCCGTCGCAGGAGGACGGGCCGCGCGTGCCGGAGGCCCTCCACACCGAGCTGGGCCTGTCCCTCCCCCGCTTCGCCCTGACCGAGGGCGCGCTCCCCACCCTCACCACCCGTTCCTGGGCCCGGGCCCCGCGCGAGGGCGAGTCCTTCGCCTACCTCCGCTTCACCCGGCACCGGGGCTGAGGAGAGAGCGGGTCGGGTGCGGAAACGCAAGATCGGCGGGGCCTACCGTTTGCGGCCGGGGGCGGGGTATCCAGGTAGGGAGGCCCTCGTCGGGCGTCGCTCCCCCTCCCCCTCCCCCTCCTGGAACGGAGACCCGCCGTGGACGGCTGGTACGTGGACGACCGTTGCACCAACTGCGATGTCGCACGGCAGCTCGCGCCCGAGCTGATCGGCGAGGCCGACGGCAGGTCGCGGATCCTGCGCCCGCCGCGCGACGAGGCCGAGACGCGCCGCTTACACGCGGCCGTCTTCGCCTGCCCCACCCGCTCGATCCGTCACACCTCCGGGCAGCCGGACCGGCGGCTCGACCCCTTCCCGATGGAGCTGGACGCCGGCGGAGTGCGGGCGGGGCGGGGCGATGCCGAACTCGGAGAGCTTGCGGCGGCCTTCGGCGCTGATGTCGTCGGTGGACCAGGCGGG
>NZ_JBFBGN010000412.1:0-1125 GCF_040684675.1 Streptomyces sp. NPDC089915
CGTCGTACGACTGGAGTGCCGACCACCGCGAGTCGGGCGAGTTGCCGGCGGCCACCCAGTCCCGTATCTCCTTCAGCTCTACGCGCTCGTCGGCATCCGTCGCGGCGGCCAGCTGCTCCTCGTACCAGGTCAGGAGCTGTTCCGGCCCGACCTCCGCCGCGGCCGCACGCCATCCGGCCACGTTGATGCCGGTGGTCACGTCGTACTCGTCGTGCCAGTCCACGGCCAGGCGGGTGAGCAGCAGCATCGTGTCCCCCCGGGCGGCTGCCGGCCCCGCGACGGCGATCCTCGCGAGGAACGGCACGGCGAACGGAGAGGCCGAATACCGGGTGCCCTGATGGAAGATGCTGGTGAACAGGCTCTTGAACGCCTGCTCCCGCGCCTCGTCGTCGTTGCCGCACAGGGTGCGTATGTGCCCTGGAACGTCATGGGCCGACCCATAGGCGTGCGACAGGACGGCCCAGTCCACATCGTCCAGTCCCATCAGCAGCTTCTCGTACTCGTCGATCATCGAAGAAGGATCGCAGGAGGGACTGACACAGCGTCGGGGGCGCAGCGGCTGGTCCCGCCCGAGCGACACTGGTCCGCAACTTGCCGCAGGTGGGGACTCACAAGGGGCCCCGGCCGGCGAGCCGACCGACCATGCCCTGGGACGCTCCCGCGGCGGGCTGACGACCAGAACCCATCCTGCCGCCGACGGCCGCTGGCCTCTGCCATCACGCCCGGGCAGGCTGGTGACGCTCCCGCGTTCGGGGAGGTCATGGCCCGGATCCGGGTGCCCCGGCGGGTCGGCAGACCTCCGGGCGGTGATCCCGCAGCCCGTTGACCAGGCCGCCAACCGTCTGCGGCGGGGCAGCCGTGGCGGCCGTCCACCGGCCGGATGTTCCAACGTGAGGAATGCCCTGGCTCAGCCAGCGCAAGATCACAGGACGGCATGTGCGGGACGGTAGAAGCGTGCGTCACCGGCCCAGTGTTGAGGCATCTGTTGCCGAACAACCCACCTTAGAGCGACCTTTCAACTGAAGAGACCGTTTGGCTCCAAGTTCGATGGCGGGCGGTTCGGCCCGCTCGTCGAGGAGCCGGATCTCGGCGACCCGGTCGAGGCGGAAGGTGCGCCGCGCCTCG
>NZ_JBFBGN010000413.1:0-1119 GCF_040684675.1 Streptomyces sp. NPDC089915
GCCGGCGGCTGCGGCTGATCGACGGGGGACCCGCTCCCGATCCGCACCGGCGTTCCACGGCCGCCAGCGGGATCCCGGCCAGGGCGAGGGCCGCGAGGAGGGGAAGTCCCACCAGGACGACGGCGAGGAGCCCTCCGACCACGGCGAGGACGACCATCGTGACCAGCGCCGCGGCGCCGACCGGCGCGCTGCTGAGCAGATAGGCGGCGGACCGCCAGGGCCAGGGCGACAGCAGGAAGTCGGGCCGGGTCAGGGCCTGACAGACGTTGCGAGAGCGCATGGCCCCACCGTAGAAGAGGCCGCCGTACCGGCACGATCCGCCCTGATGGTCACCGCGGCTACGGGCAGCGCGACCTCACCGGGTAGGGCAGGGCATACCCCAGGACTCCATGCGGCCCCCGTGTGGGGAAGGCCGGCCGGCGGTTGAGTGGAACCCATGGAAATCGATGCGATTCAGCTGCGCGCCGTGACGCGGGCCTACGGCTCGGGCGACGACGCCGTCACGGCCCTCGACGACGTGTCCCTCACCTTCCCCCGGAGCACGTTCACGGCGGTCATGGGCCCGTCCGGCTCGGGCAAGTCGACCCTGCTGCAGTGCGCCGCGGGCCTCGACCGGCCCACCTCCGGCTCGGTCGTGGTGGGCGGAACCGAACTGACGGGCCTGAGCGAGCGCAAGCTGACACTGCTGCGGCGGGACCGGATCGGTTTCGTCTTCCAGGCCTTCAACCTCCTGCCCGCGCTGACCGCCGAGCAGAACGTGGCGCTGCCGCTGCGCCTCGCCGGCCGCAAGCCCTCCCGCGAGGAGGTACGGGAGGTCCTGGCCCGGGTCGGCCTCGGGGAGCGTGCCCGCCACCGCCCGACCGAGATGTCCGGCGGCCAGCAGCAGCGCGTCGCGCTGGCCCGCGCCCTGATCACCCGCCCCGACGTGCTGTTCGGCGACGAGCCCACCGGTGCGCTGGACTCCACCACCGGCCGCGAAGTGCTCAGCATGCTGCGCACGATGGTGGACCTGGAGGGCCAGACCGTCGTCATGGTCACCCACGACCCGGTCGCCGCCTCGTACGCGGACCGGGTGGTCTTCCTCGCCGACGGCCGGGTCAACGGCGAACTGCTCTCGCC
>NZ_JBFBGN010000414.1:0-1114 GCF_040684675.1 Streptomyces sp. NPDC089915
TCTGCGGCGGCCAGACCCACACCATCATCCGGCACGGCATCGACCAACTCCTGCCCGAGCAGGTCGAGTTGATCCACGGCCCCGGCTGCCCTGGTGGGAGAACCGGCCCGCGTATCTCGCCCTCGACGTCGTGGTGGCGGCCGGATGCGCGGTGCCCGCCCTGGCCGCCGGAGGCAGCCCCTGGAGGCTGCTGGCCTTCTTCGCCGCTCTGCCGACCCTTCTGGTACGCCGCCGCTTCCCGTGGCTGCCCGTGGTGGCGATGCCGCTGTTCTGCTGGAGCTGGGGAGCCTTCCCGGCCATGGTGGTGTGCTACACGGTGGCCCGGCAGTGGGGATGGCGCCGGCGCACCCTGCTGGCCTTCCTCCTCACCGTGGCCGGCACCGTGATCGTCGCCTGGCATCCGACGCCGGAGGACCCTGACCTGGACCAGCTCTTCTTCCCCATGGCCGGGTTGGCCCTCCCCGCCCTGGGCGGACTGTGGATGCGCCAGCGGTACGCGTTGCTGGCCACGTTGCGTGAACGCACCCTGCAGGCAGAACGGGAGCGGGACCTGCTCGCCGAGCGGGCGGTCGCCGCCGAGCGCCGGCGCATAGCCCGGGAGATGCACGACGTGGTCGCCCACCGCGTCAGCACCATAGCCCTGCAGGCGGGTGCCCTGAGCGTGACCGCCCCGGACGAGCGCACGATCGAGACCGCCGAGGTCATCCGGCGCGCCAGCGCCCAAGCCCTGACGGAACTGCGCGAGATCCTGAACGTCCTGCGCCATGACCAGCAGGAGCCGTCGGAGGATGTGCGCGGGGTGCGGTCGGACGGCTCGGTACAAGCGGACGTGTCCGCGCTGGTGCGCGACTGCGTCGCCGCCGGCGGCAACATCCACCTGCACACGGCCGCGGAACTCCCCGTGGTCACCGGGGCCGTGCGCCGTGCCGTCCACCGGGTGGCCCAGGAAGCCCTCACCAACGCCGCCAAACACGCCCCGCACGCCCGCGTGGACATCCGACTCGCCGCCGAGCAGGGCGAGTTGCAGCTCACCGTGACCAACCGGCGCGGCGGCAGACGCCCGGCCGATCAGGCCGTACCCGGATCCGGGTACGGCCAGTTGGGCCTGGGCGGA
>NZ_JBFBGN010000415.1:0-1109 GCF_040684675.1 Streptomyces sp. NPDC089915
GCGCCGCCGGTCAAGTCGGCCGTGCGCACGGTCCTGCTGCTGGAGCACTTCGCGGCGCACCCGGGACTGCACAGCCTCGCCGACATCCAGAGCGAGACGCACCGGCGGCGACCGGCTCAAGGCCCGCCGGTGAGGAGCTTGACGCGGGCCTCGTCGAACTTGTCGTGGGGCTTGAGCTCACTGCACACGAACAGGCGACGGCCGTGGAGTTCGGTGAGCTCGGTGGAGTGCTCGTTGAACTTGCCGCGCTCCATCAGGAAGCCGGGCGGTGCCACGTCCGCGTAGTCGCCGAGGATCTTGATGACGATGTCCATGAGGGCGGACTTGCCGTTGGCGCCGATGCCGTAGAGGAACGGCAGGACCTGGCCGCCGACGTCGCCGGTGATGGAGTAGCCGAGCAGGAGATGGACGAACGTGATCATCTCCTTGCCCTTGTCGTCGTCGCCGAAGGTCTCCGTCAGGAAACGGGCGAAGCGCGGGGTGGGGCTGGCCTCGGGGGCCAGGAAGGTCGCGCGCGAGTGCAGGTCGCGGAGCGGATCGGGCTTGCGGAGCTCGCCGGTGCGCAGGTCGACGACGCCGGCGGGGGTGCAGAGGGCGTACTTGTCGCCGTCGAGGGTGTCGGGGTCGAGGGCGAGTTCCGGGGAGGCCTTGGCCTGGGACAGCATGGCCTTGACCCCGGAGGTCGACATGGCGCGCTTGCGGTGCTGGGCGAGCTCGCGGTCCGTGAAGTGGCCCCGGGGGTCGTGCAGGGGCATCTCCTCGGCCATGTCCCCGGCCGCCCAGATGGCCGCCTTCTCGCCGCCGGTGCGCTTCCAGCGGTACTCGTCCCACACGTACCAGCCGAGACCCTCGGCGGGGCGGGAGCGGTGGTTGTGGAGGTGGGCGAAGAGCTTGGCGTTGCCGCGGTCGGTGAGGTTGACGAGCAGGCCGGACTGGACGAAGTCACCGGCGCGCGAGGCGTCGGCGCCGGGGGTGGAGATCTGCTGGGCGGGCAGCTGGGCGGCGGCCCCCGCCGGTTCCGTCTCGGCGGCCGTCCGTCCCGCTTCGGCGGCGAAGACCGCGAGCTGCTCCGCGGCGGCGTGCGCGTCGAAGCCGGTGCCGGTGCTTCC
>NZ_JBFBGN010000416.1:0-1108 GCF_040684675.1 Streptomyces sp. NPDC089915
ACGCGCCGGTAGCCGGACGCGAGGTCGGCGTTGACGGAGGAGCGGATGCCGCCGTCCACGTACCGGCGGCCGTCGATGGTGACGGGCGGCCAGACGCGGTAGCCGTAGCGTTCGAGCGAGAGCTGCACCGCGCGGCGGATGGTGGCGTCGTCCTCGACTAGCAGGACGCTGACGAGTTCCGGGACGGGGGTTGCCGACATGCCGCCTTCTCGCTGATGTGATGTCTTGCCGACGCGGGCTGATGTGCGTTGACCTGCGTTGACGTGGGTCGATTACGGGGTCCACCGTACTCAAAGCGTGCGCGCGGCATGCCGTTCAGAGGCGGAGGGAGGCGGTGACGGGCAGGTGGTCGCTGCCGGTGGCCGGCAGGGTCCGGGCCGAGACCGGGGTCATCCCCTTCAGCAGGATCTGGTCGATGCGGACCACGGGGAACGCGGCGGGCCAGGTGAGGCCGAAGCCGGCCCCGGACTCCCGCTGCGCCGAGCGGAACCCCTCGGTCACCGGCCGCAGCGCCGTGTCCTCGGCCGTCCCGTTGAAGTCGCCCACGACCAGGACCCGGGGCAGCGGCTCCGCCCGCAGGGCGTCGGCCAGCTTCCCGGCCGAGTCGTTGCGGTGCCAGGTGGTGAACCCGGCGAACGGGCTGACGCGTACGGAGGCGAGGTGGACGGCGTAGACGGCGACGGGCCCGCGCGGGGTGTCGACGGCGGCCCGCACCGCACGCGTCCACGGCATGATCGGCACCGGCTCCACCCCGGTCAGGGGGTGCTTGCTCCACAGTCCGACGCCGAGGTGCACCGAGCGGTACGGGTAACGGGCGGCCAGCTCGCGCTCGTACAGGGGCGTGGACGCGGCGGACAGTTCCTGGAGCGCCAGGAGGTCGGCACCGGAGGCCGCGAGGGCCCGGGCGGTCTTCGCGGGGTCGGGGTTGTTCTCGTCGACGTTGTGGCTGACCACGGTGAACTCCCCGCCGCCGGACCGCTTGTCGGCAAAGCCGGAACGCGGGGCGCAGTCCGCCTTCCTGCGGGACCCGGTTGAAGGGGGTGAGGCGGGAGACGTCGGTGTTCTCCGTCCGGAGCAGGCCGGCCAGCAGACGCGAGGTGAAGTCCAC
>NZ_JBFBGN010000417.1:0-1102 GCF_040684675.1 Streptomyces sp. NPDC089915
GTCGGCGCGCAGCCTGTCGAAGTAGCCCTCGCCGGCCCGGACGTCGGTGCCGGTACGGGCCCTCTCGTACAGCGGGTCGCCGGGGTGGGCGTCCTGGTAGTTGGTGAAGTGGAGCAGCGCGTTGTCGCCGTAGTTGCCCCGGAAAGCATCATTCTTGGTCCAGCCCCAGGATCCGGCGGCGTCGAGGCCGTCGCCGACGTCCTGGTAGACCTTCCAGGAGACACCGGCCTTCTCCAGGAGCTCCGGATAGGTGGTCCAGTTGCACCGGTCCGTGCTGTTGCCGAGGACGGGCCCTCCTGCCTTCCCGTCGTTTCCGGTATGCCCGGAAAAGAGGTAGTGGCGGTTGGGATTGGTGGAGCCGATGAATGAACAGTGGTAGGCGTCGCAGATGGTGAACGCGTCGGCGAGCGCGTAGTGGAACGGGATGTCCTCACGCGTGAGGTGGGCCATCGTGGCCGGCGTCTTGGCGGGCACCCAGTTGTCGTACCTGCCCTTGTTGAAGGCGCTCTGGCCGCCTGCCCAGTCGTGGTTGAGGCCCTGGAGGTACTCCATGCCGAGGTGGTCGGACGGCGGCCGGAACGGCAGCGTCTCCTTGCCGGCGTTGTCGGTCTGGTGCCAGACGGACTTGCCGCCGGGCAGGGTCACCGGGCGTGGATCACCGAACCCGCGGACGCCGCGGAGCGCTCCGAAGTAGTGGTCGAAGGAACGATTCTCCTGCATCAGGACCACGACGTGCTCGACATCGGCGATCGTCCCCGTCGTCCCCTGCGCGGGGATGGCGGCGGCGCGCGCGATGCTCTCGTGGAGCAGGGTCAGGGAGGCGACTCCACCGGTGAGCTGGAGGAAACGGCGGCGGTTCAGTTCTGCCATGGCGAGAGTGCCCTCTGTTTCGATCGGGAAGCGTTGCGAAGGCGCCTCGGGTCACCGGGAGGAGGCCACCGGCGGACCTGACGTGCGGGCATGGGATGGGCCAGGAGAAGGTCGGCCGCATGAAGGGGGGATCCTGCTCGACGCGCCCGAACATCAAGATTCGGCTGCCGGTCCCCTCGACGACTCCTGGGCAGGTGCGCAAACTCCGCGGTGGTGGATGCGTCCCGACGAC
>NZ_JBFBGN010000418.1:0-1100 GCF_040684675.1 Streptomyces sp. NPDC089915
CGGACGCGGACGGGACCGCCGCCCCGGCGGTCGGGGCCGCCTCCCGCGAGGGCGACTGAGGCTGCGGCCGAAAAGCACCTGCGAGGCTTTTGCACCTGCGGAATGAGCAAGATAAAACGCTACCATTGCCCGATATTTGCGTCGTGCTGGTCGGTTGTGGTCAGAGGGAGACTCCGATGCCAATGGGGTGCTTAGACGACGAGGGGCCTCGGGACAAGGCCGCCGAGCACAAGCGGCTCGCCCCCCTGCTCCGCGCCTGGCGGCTCACCGCCGGTCTGACCCGGGGCCGCAGGAAGGCGCTCTCGCAGAAGGAGGTCGCCGAGGCGGCCGACGTCAGCGAACGCTGGTACCGCAGCCTGGAGACCGGCGGCACCGTCTCCCTGCCCCCCGAAGTCCTCGACCGGCTGGCACACGCCCTCTCCCTCGGCATCGACGAACGCCTGACCCTCTACGCCCACGCCCTCAGGGGCTCCGCCTTCACCCGTCCCTACACCGTCGGCGGCGAGGGCCTGCCGGACAGCCTCCGGCAGCTCGTCGAAAGCCCGCTCCACGCGCCGGCCTACCTGATGGACCACGCCTGGAACCTCATAGGCCACAACACCTACATGGCCGTCTGGTTCCCCTGGGTCGTCCGCGACCCTTCGCCCAACCTGCTGCGCTGGGCGCTCACCTCGCCCGAGGCGCGCGCACAGCTTACGGACTGGCATGTGCACGCCGAGCACTACCTCGCGCAGCTGCGCTTCTCCCTGCTCAACTGGCCGGAGGACCAGACCCTCGACGAGCTCCTGGACGAGGTGCTGCAGGTGGCCGAGTGCCGCCGCATCTGGCACGGCCCGACGCAGGTGCTCGCCTACCGCCAGGGACACCGGTTCCGGCTGCGCCTCCCGCACGTCTCCACCGAGGAACTGACCGTCTCCGCACAGGTCCTCCTCTCCCCGCACCACCCCGGTGTCCGCTTCGTCATGCTCCTCCAGGACCGGGCCGGGCCCGCCCGCTGAACCGCGGCCGCCCGCCGTACCCGGTCCCCTCACAGGGAACGGAAGTACCGATCATGCCGCACGCCCAGTTCGACCCCACCGCCCGCCAGGCCCTGGCCGTGA
>NZ_JBFBGN010000419.1:0-1092 GCF_040684675.1 Streptomyces sp. NPDC089915
GACAGGAAGAACAGCGTCTGCCGCCAGGCGTACGCCGCGTCCTTAACGGTGCCCAGCGGGCGCGGATGGCCGTGGACGCGGGCGACGAGGCGGCACACCGAGGCGAAGCCCTCCTCGGCCAGGGCCTCCCAGCCCGCCTCCGGAGCGACGCCCGCCCGCCGCACCAGGACGGCCAGGTTGTGGGTGGTCAGGATCTGCGCCTGCTCGATGACCGTGCCGTTGCCGGCCGGAGACCAGGAGCGGGCGGCGTCCGTCCCGGCCCGCTCCCCGCACAGCCGGTCGAACGCTGGCGCCGTCCGGGCCGGACGGGCCAGGGCGAGGCCGTCGGCGGCGTGCACCACCGCCATGTTGCGTACCGCGGCGCAGTCGATCCCGTAGTAGCGGGCGTAGAGGCCGCCTTCCAGAAGGTCGGCCGCGATGCGCGCGGCGGTCAGGAACTTCGGGCTGAAGCTCCCCGTGAAGATGTCGGCCGCGAGCTCCTCGGTGAACGGCGCGGACAGGTCGGCCCGGCGTGCCAGGTGGGACATCTCGCGCACCAGCGGGTTCGGCAGCAGCGTTCCGGGGAACGCGCCGACGGCCAGGTCTCCGAGACGCCGCAGCGCGGCCTCTGCGGCCGCCCGCGCGCGTTCCTCCGTATCGGCGTCGCTGCCGTGGCCCGCGACCGCGCGCACCCAGGGCAGCTCGTCCACCCGCACCTGGTGCTCCAGGTCGAGCAGCAGCAGCGAACGCCGGTTGCGGAACGCCCGGTACGTGGCCGCCGCGAGGGTGCGCAGGGCGGGATCGGCGTGGCGCTGCGCGGTGGCGTTGGCCACGAGCTGCGGAACGAGCTCGGCCAGCACCTCCGCGGACGGCACCAGGCCGCGCGCGACGAGTTCCTCCGGCGGGGCGCTGAGCGCGGTGCGGACCACCTGCCGCAGACGCGGCGGGACGACGGTTCCGGCGGGCAGGCCGGTCCGGGCCGCCTCCGTCTCCGTCACCGGTGCGAGCGGCCCGTCGACGTCGGGCGTTCCGGCCCGCTGGTCCAGCGGCGCGAGGCGGTCCGCCACGGCGGCGGCGATCTCGTGGTGTGCCGGCAGGGCCGCCTGGCGCGCC
>NZ_JBFBGN010000420.1:0-1084 GCF_040684675.1 Streptomyces sp. NPDC089915
GGCCTCACCGCGGACGGCGTCGTCGGCCCGGACACCTGGACCAACCTCCTCTGGCACTACGAGTACGCCGACTACAACTCCGCCACCCTGTGCAACCAGGACCCCGACGGCAACACCTCCGCCGACTGGGGCACGGCGGCGGCCATCGGCCAGCTGGAGGCCGGCGCCCGCTCCTTCGCGGCCCTGGGCCGGGGCCGGGTCCCGGTCGGTGACATCGCCTTCGAGCACGGCGGCACCATCTACGGCCACGCCACCCACCAGGCCGGACTCGACGCCGACATCTGGCCCGTGCGCACCGACTCCGCCCAGTGCACCGGCTCCCGGATCACCTGGGAGTCCGGAAGCTACGACCGTGCCGCGACCCGCGAACTGGTCAAGGCCCTGCGCGCGGCCGCGCCCGGCCACGTCAAGCTCGTCTACTTCAACGACCCGCAGCTGATCGCCGAGGGGCTGACGGTCTCGTACCCCAACCACGACAACCACCTGCACATCCGCTACTGCGAAGCGGTCCACCCGGACGCCACGTACCAGTGCTGACGACCCAGACCCCGACCGAGACCCAGACCCCGAAGGAACCCACCGTGAGAACGGCAAAGCGAATCCCCGTCCTGGCGGCCACGCTGCTCACCACCCTGGTGGCCGCGCTGATGGCCGGCCTGCTCTCCGCGAGCCCCGCCCTGGCCGCCGACTGGCCGCTGGTCAAGAACGGCAGCACCGGCGCCCAGGTGACCACCGTCCAGCACCTGCTGACCGCGCGCGGCTACGCCACCGGCGCCGACGGCGCCTTCGGCGACGGCACCCAGTCCAAGGTCAGCGCCTTCCAGAGTGCCAACGGCCTCTCCCCGGACGGCATCGTCGGCGCCGACACCTGGTCCAAGCTGATCGTCACCGTCCGCAAGGGCGACAACGGCTCCGCCGTCAAGGCCGTCCAGACGCAGCTCAACCGCTACGGAGCGGGTCTCGCCGTCGACGGCGCCTTCGGCGACGGCACGGACGGCAAGGTGCGCGGCTTCCAGTCCTCCCACAGCCTCGACGCGGACGGCATCGTCGGCCCCGACACCTGGCGCGCCCTGGTCACCGGCTC
>NZ_JBFBGN010000421.1:0-1083 GCF_040684675.1 Streptomyces sp. NPDC089915
GGGTGATCTGTGCCCGTTCGAAGCTGCTGGCCACCGTCTCCGGCGGGGCGATGGCCTCCGTCCTGCTGGACGAGGACGCCGTGCTGGAGGCGCTGGAGAGCGCCGGCGCCGACGGCGTGGTGCCGGCCGTCCTCACCTCGCCGGCCTCCACCGTGGTCTCCGGCGACGCGGGGCAGATCGCCGCCCTGGTCGCGACCTGGGAGGCCCAGGGGGTGACGGCACGCGTGATCGACGTGGACGTGGCCTCGCACTCCCCGGCCGTCGACCCGGTCCTGCCCCGGCTGGCCGAGGCCCTGGCGGAGGTGCCGGCAGCTTCGTGGAAGGTTCCCTTCTACTCCACCGTGACCGCCGATCCCCGGCAGCCGGGCATCGTGGACGGCGGCTACTGGGTGCGCAACCAGCGTGCCGCGGTGCGCTTCCGCCACGCCGTGGACGCCGCCCTCGCCGACGGCCACCGGGTGTTCGTGGAGTGCACCGCCCACCCGCTAGCGGTGCGTCCCATCCTGGACACGGCGCGCGCGGCGAACATCACCGACCTGGTCGCCGTCGGCACGCTGCGGCAGGACGCGGACGACCACGACGCGTTCCTCGGCCACCTCGGCCGGCTGCACTGCGCGGGCCTGCCGGTCGACTGGGCCGCGCACTACGGCGACGGCGAACTGGTCCCGGCCCCGACGATCGCCTGGGACCGGCGACGGCACGGCGGCGACGAGACCCCCTACCGGCTCGTCCCCCCGAACCTGGTCGGAGCCGGCCAGCACCCCCTCCTCGGCGGACACGTCCACGACCCCGACCGGCCCGGCCGGCACCTGTGGCAGACCCCGATCAGCCCCGCCCGGGTGCCGTGGCTCGCCGACCACCGGGTCTCCGGGGTGCCGGTGATGCCCGGGACCGGGTTCGTCGAGATGATGCTCGCCGCCGCGGCGGAGGCGCTGGCCACGCCCACCGTCGCCGCCCGCGACGTGAGGGTGCTCGCCCCCCTCGTGCTCGACCCGGAGCCGACCGTCACCACCCACCTCACCGTGACCGCCGAGGGCACGACGGTGGAGATCCGCACCCACGACGCCGACCGGCTCCTTCGGC
>NZ_JBFBGN010000422.1:0-1080 GCF_040684675.1 Streptomyces sp. NPDC089915
CTCGACCGCGCCGGCGGCGCCCACACCTGGCACTCCGGCGCCGCCTACCAGAGCGGCCCCCTCGTCACCGCCGTCTCCGGCGGCCCGCCCGTCCCGCCGGAACTCCGCACGGCGGTGCGCGACGGCGCCCGGGCCGCCTACCAGCGCATCGAGCACGAGGGGCGCCCCTGGCTGGCCCTCGCCATGCCGGTCGCCTACGCGGCCACGCCGGCCGGCTCCACCACACCCGACCCCCCTGACCCGTCCGGCCTCACCGTCTACACCTCCCTGCGCCTCGACGACGACGCGGCGGACATCGCGGCCCTGCTCACCGCCGCCCAGGCGGCGGCCCTCCCCGCCCTCGTCCTCGCCCTCGTACCCGCGCTCTTCGCCGCCCGCCGCGTCCTGCGCCCCGTACGCAGGCTCCACGACGGCGCCGAACGCATCGCCGCCGGTGAACTGGGCACCCGTCTCCAGGCCGAGGGCCGCGACGAACTCGGCGACCTCACCCGCACGTTCAACAAGATGGCGCAGACCCTGGAACGCGACGACGCCGAACTGCGCCGGATGGAGGCCGGTGCGCGCCGCTTCGCCGGCGACGTCGCACACGAACTGCGCACCCCCCTCGCCGCGATGAGCGCCGTCACCGGAATCCTCGACGAGGACGCCGCCTCCGGCACGCTGCCGCCCGACACCGCCGACGCCGTACGCCTCATCAGCGACGAGACCCGCACCCTGGTCCGCATGGTCGAGGACCTGATGGAGGTGGCCCGCTTCGACGCCAAGACGGCCTCCCTGCGCGCCGAGCCGGTCGACCTGCGCACCCTCGTCGCCAAGACCCTCCACCTGCGAGGCTGGGACGGCGACGACCGCGTCACGGCCGACCTCGCCGGGCCCGTATCCGTCCTCGCCGACCCGCGCCGCGTCGACGTGATCCTGGCCAACCTGGTCGGCAACGCCCTGCGCCACGGCCGACCGCCCGTCACGGTCCGCGCCCGCGTCCGCGCGGACGACGGCACGGCCGTCCTGACCGTCAAGATCGGGGACTTTCGGCCCTGGCGTGACGCTGGACACAACGCCGCCCAAATGGACCGGTTGTGG
>NZ_JBFBGN010000423.1:0-1063 GCF_040684675.1 Streptomyces sp. NPDC089915
GGCTCGGTCAGCTCCTCGCGGAGGGGCGGCCCGTCGTCCTCGATCACGGGCTGTGGACCCGGGCCGAGCGCGACGACTGGCGGCGGGCCGTCACCGCGGCGGGCGGGATCCCCGTCCTGCTCGTGCTCGACACCGACCACGACACCCGCTGGGAGCGCATCCGGCACCGCAACACCCACGGGTCTCCGGCCGACATCCGGTTCGAGGAACACCACCTGCACCGGTTCCGCGACCGCTACCAGCCGCCCGGGCCCGACGAGGGCCCCGTCCCCTACGACGGCGACCCGGCGTCCGCCCTCCGGCTCCTCACGGCCGACGCGGACGCCGCAGACGCCACTCCCACCACCACCCGCTGGGATCCCGCACCCCTCCCCGAGGTCGTCGGCCTGTTCGGCCGTGCCGGGTGCCGGTGGTGGATCGCCGGGGGCCACGCGATCGAACTGGCCGTGGGGCGCGAGCTCCGCCCCCACGGCGACGTCGACGTCCTGCTCCTGCGCGACGACCAGCACGCCGTGCAGGAAGTCCTCCCCGGCTGGGAGTGGTGGGCCGCCGACCCGCCCGGCACCCTGCGCCCGTGGCTCCGTGACGAGCGGCTCCACCCCGGCGTCCACGACGTCTGGTGCCGCCCCGGGCCCGGCCGGCCCTGGCGGATCCAGGTCATGCTGGACGAGGGGCGGGGCGGGGAGTGGGTGTCCCGGCGCGACGCCACCGTACGCCGGCCGGTCGCCGGGATCGGCGCCGTCAGCCCGGACGGCATCCCCTACCTGCGGCCTGAGATCCAGCTGTACTACAAGGCGAAGCAGCCCCGCCCGAAGGACGAACGGGACTTCGACGCCGTCCTCCCGCTGCTCGACACCGGCCAACGCGCCTGGCTCGCGGACGCCGTCTCCCGCACCCTCGGACCCCACCCCTGGACGGCACGGCTGCGTTGATCCCCTGCTCCCCGGCGCCCCGCAACGGACCCGCACCGGCGTCGCCGATGCACAGCAGGCCCGGGCGGTGCCAGCGGCGCAGGCGGTCGAGCCGTACGTCGAGGAGCTTGACCTCGTCCCAGGAGGTGACG
>NZ_JBFBGN010000424.1:0-1056 GCF_040684675.1 Streptomyces sp. NPDC089915
TGGGAGTCGAGGACACAACGCAGCAGCGTCGACCCCGAGCGGACCGCGGACAGCAGGAACACGGGCGAGGGCACAAGGCGATCGGGCACGAAGAGGCCTCTCGGAGGGCGGCGGAGAAGAGGAGGATCGCGGGGCCGGCCGGACATCCGGACCGCGAATCACCGGAAGGCCCGCCCGGATCACCCGCGTTCGCGCTCTCGCGCCCCGGTTCCGGGCTGCCTCGGCCGGGCCGTCAGGCCGCTGACGGCGAGGGCCAGTGCCACGCGTGACCCGGCAACGGAGGCCACCCGGCGAGGGGGAGCCGGGCGAGGAGGATGGCGGGGCGCACGGGACCTCGATTCGTGAGGTGACGGGGTGGAAACGACGTCTGACGTTCTGTCAGTATGCCGTGCGGCGAGCATCGGTGGCCAAGGTACGGCAGACGTCCCATCGGGTCGGCGGCCCCGTCCATCGCGGGTCTCCGGCCTTCCCGGCGGCGACGAACCCGCCTGCGTAGGGCAGGACGGCCGGTTGTCCGTCCCGGGCCCTACGCTCGCGCAAGATCCGGGCGTGGCTCGTCGGCCGTGACGCGGCTCGTACGGATTCAGGGGTGGCGGCCGACTGCGGCGGGACCGGTCGTGGTTGATGGGGAGACGGTGGCGAACAGGGCGGCCATGAGTCCGCCAACACCCCGGCACGGCGGGGTGCGGAGCGTGCGGGTTTCCGTTGGGTGCGGGGACGGGATGCGGTCGGGAAGGACGATGATCCGTACCGGACGGTCGCCGGACTCGGACCGTGGCCTTCGGGAAGGGGGCAACGGCCAAGTGAATGCGAGTCACCCGATACCACCCATACGGGGATCGCTCGGTAGGGCCGGGGTGCTGCCGCAGGGCGGGCAGACAGACCGCCGGGATGTGCGAGCGAGTTCCGGCCCTGCCGTCCGGGATACCGCGAATCCATGCGTCGTCCGCAGGGCGCGTGGCTCGGTCTGGCCGACGAAGCCGTGGGCGGGGATCTCGTCCGCACAGAGGACCAGGGCCTTCTCCGGCGGGTCGAGAGAGACCGACCACATCGCGG
>NZ_JBFBGN010000425.1:0-1052 GCF_040684675.1 Streptomyces sp. NPDC089915
CCGCATCGAGCTGGAGCTCGAACTCGGCCGCCACCACCAGCTGGTCGCGGACATGGTGTCGATCCTCGGCTCGCTGTTCTTCGTCGTCGGCGACATCGACAATATGCCGCTGTGGACGGCCGGTCCCGCCGCGGCGGCCGGAGGGCCGGCGATCGCGGACTGCTCGGCCTGGGGCGCGCGCCCTCCCAGCACTCCGGTCACCCTGGTCCCGGCCCCACCGCACAAGATCATCGTCCATCACACGGCGACGCCCAACGTCACCGACTACTCCCAGACCCAGGCCTTCCAGCTCGCCCGCAGCATGCAGAACTGGGCGATGGACGACAACCACTGGATCGACACCGGCCAGCACTTCACCGTCAGCCGCGGTGCCCGCGTCCTGGAAGGCCGGCACAACAGCGCGGCCGCGCTCGGCGGCGGCACCCAGACGGTCGAGGCGGCGCACTGCGCGGGCCAGAACACCGTCGCCATCGGCATCGAGAACGAGGGCACCTACACCTCCGTCGACCCGCGCGGCGAACAGTACGCGGCCCTGGTCGAACTGTGCGCACACATCTGCGCCCAGTACGGCCTGCGGGCCTACCAGATCTACGGGCACCGGGACTTCAACGCCACCCAGTGCCCCGGCGACCGCCTCTACGCCCTGCTGCCCCAGCTCCGGCGCGACGTGGCCGGCGGGCCTGCGGGGTTCCCCTCGACGTCGTACGGGCGCTGCTCCAGGGACGGGCTGCCGGTGAGCCCGATATCCACGAGCGGTTCCGCCAGCGGCTGGACCTGCTCCACGAGACGCACCGCAGGGACGACGGCCGCAAGTACTCGCACGGGGAGATCGCCCGCGAGAGCGGTATCTCCCGGCAGCAGGTGCAGGCCCTGCTCGGCGGGGACCGCCGCCCCACCATGGACCACTGCTCACGGCTGGAGCGGTTCTTCGACCGCCCGGCCGGGTTCCTGCAGTCGGAGGACGCCGAGGCGCTGAACTGCGCGCTGGCCGGCGTCGAGAAGAGGCTCCTTCGGGAGTACCAGGAGCAGAGTGAGCGGGGCGTCCTCGCGGC
>NZ_JBFBGN010000426.1:0-1051 GCF_040684675.1 Streptomyces sp. NPDC089915
GCCCCGTCAGGTCCAGGTACATCGCCTGGACCACGTCCAGCCCCGCGTCGTCCGCGAACAGCCGGAACTGGGACTCGCCGCCACCCCGGCACCCGTCGGGCCCCGCAGCGCCGCCCGCACCGCCCCGGGGTCGGCGGCCTCCACCACCGTCCGCGACCACATCCCCGGGCCAGCGGCCGCCGGCGGGACCAGACCGCTTCCGGCTGGTGCCGCGCGCCCACGGCGAGGAGATCACGATCGAGGGCGAGGTAGAGCGGTGGTGGTGAAGCTGGTGGTGTGGGTCTCGAACACCAAGTCCCGACGAGACAAGCTCACCACTGACCAACACACCGCCCCCGCGCAGCTCGGTATCGACTGGGCGTGACCTATCAGGCTGACGGGTCATGTCCCCGTTCGCACTCCTGACCTGCTGCACAGACCAGACCGCCCCGCAATGCGCCATCAGGCGGTGGCTGTAACCGCTGGTGGCGGCAGGCTGAGATTTCGGGTCCGCGAGTCTGCTCCGGCAGGGGTGACACAGAACCGGACACCCCACGCGACGCCGCCACTGCAGGCTGCGGAAACCGCGGCGGCACCGCATCCACACGCGGCCGGACCGCGGGGGCCGGGACGGGAATCATGGCAGGCCTGCGAGAGAGATGGCCTTCAGCACCGATCGACGACTGACTCCACCATGTGCACCCATATCGCTGCGATGTAGATCATTTTTGTCAGCAAGGACGGTGAAAGTGCCCGCGTCGAGGATCAGGGCGGGGCTCCTCTGACGGACTTCACCGGCAGCCGCCGACTGGCGGCGCCTCGCACGTCGCAAGCGGACGGTAGGCCTATGGACCGAGGGGGCCGAGCGCGGCCGGCCGGGATCGCCGCCGTACGTGCAGAAGCCCACGGGCCAGGCCATGGGGCCCCTCTGTACACCGGCATTTCGAGACACGCCACGGGGCGACAGTCACCCTGTCGATGGGCAAAGGTGCTGGCGGGAAGGCCTGAGCCAGCGGCTGCAGGGATGCGGCCCGTTGAATTCCCATGCCCGAAAGGTCTTGCGTGAGCTGAG
>NZ_JBFBGN010000427.1:0-1047 GCF_040684675.1 Streptomyces sp. NPDC089915
GCCGAGGGCCGAGACGCCATATCCGGCTTCCCCGCCGACCGCGGCTGGGACCTCGACGCGCTCTACGACCCGGACCCCGAGAACCCGATGCCGCCGTTCGGCAGGGCGCACCGGTGGTCGCACGAGGCACGGAACAACTTCGACGGCATGCTGCCGGGCCTCGAAGCGGAGGCGGCGGCGCTCCACGAGGCCGACCGGCTGCCGGAGCTGGCCGACGTCCGACGGAGGATCGCCGTCCGCGCCGTCGTCCGCGACGGCGACCGCCCCTACCTGTTCGAGGAGCGGTTCAGCCCGTACTTCGACGAGGGCGTGGCGCTCGCCCGCCGCCTGCCCGACGACCCCGCACGCCTGGCCCGCGCCCTCATGGACCGGTCGATGTTCCTGGTCGCGGCACGGTCCTTCGTACCGGCGCACGCCGACTTCGCCGAAGCGGCCGCCCTCCTCCACGACCGCTGACCGTGCGGGTTCCGGTCGCCCCTTCCCTCGGCCGGGAAGCGGCGGCCGGGCCCCTCTTGACCTCGACCGCGCTTGAGGTACCACCATGGTGCCCATGAACACGGAATCCACTGTGAACGCCGCCCACGCCGCCCACGCCGCCGACATCGAAGCCATCGGGCGGGTCGTCGCCACCGTCGAGCACTCCCAGCAGCACAAGGACCCCGACGAGTTCCTCGCCCTCTTCCACCCCGACGCGGTCTGGACGACCGCGGGCGGCAAGGTGCTCATAGGCCTCGACGCGATCTCGGCGTTCACCCGCGAGGTCCTCCCGGCCTCCGACTGGGACGGCAAGGTCACCTACGAGGTGGTCCACGTGCTCTTCATCAGCCCCGACGTCGCGGCGGTCAAGGTCCGCCAGCTCTACCTGAGCCCGGGCGCCGAGAGCGAGGGAGCGCCGCTGTACGTGATGTCCAGGCAGGCGGACGGCCGCTGGCTGCTGACGGCCTGCCAGAACACCGCGGTCGCCGCCGGCTGAGCCCCCGTACGACCGGGGGCGGGGGGGCGGCGCGGCCCCCGCCCCCCCCCGCCGCCGCACGGTCGTTCTGGCCG
>NZ_JBFBGN010000428.1:0-1046 GCF_040684675.1 Streptomyces sp. NPDC089915
CCGGAACCGCCCGCTGCGACAGCAAGCCGGGCCTGCTCACCCCGGCCGGAAGCCTGCTGCTCGGCTACCGCGCCGAGTTCACCCCGAAGACCGCCGCCACGGGTGTCCTGCCCCGTACGGCAAGCGGAACCGTCTCGGCCCTGTAGAGGGCTCTGTCCGCTGCGCGACGTCACCGGCCGGCCTGCCCAAGAGGTGGTGGACGGGGTGTTGCTGATGTCCGATCACGGGGCGGCCGGTCCCGGCGTCCGGTCCGGACCTGGTTTCAGCAGGTGGGCGGGGTGCTACCCGCGAGTCGGCGGGTACCCACGCAGCCCTCCCCGCCCCAGGATTCCGGCATGTTCACACCACGACAAGGGATAGGCCCGCACTGCTCGTGCGGTGTACTCACGGTGGCGAGGAGGGCAAGCGGCTCAAGGCCGAATGCCCCTGCCACCGCGCTGACTTCCCGGGAGACGGAGGTGCTGCTCCTGCTCGGCGGAGCCCTGGGCAATGCCGTCATCGCCCGCCGCCTGGACATCACCGAACGCACCGTGAAGAAGCACGTGACGGCCATATTCGAGAAGCTCGCTCTCACCTCCCGCGTGGAGGCAGCGCTCATGGCCGTGCTGCATCACCCGAGACTGTGCCCGGAGGCGTCCGAGCCGCAGACGCTCCGCGCGATGGGCCACGACCAGGAGTACCCACTCCCAGAGGACCGGACTCCACCGTCGGCGGACCGTCAGCCGCCCTGCGCAGGCCATGGAGCCGACGGCCACCACAAGGCCCGCCGTCAGGCGGGTGTACCAGGCGCCTCTGTCGTTTGAGGCTTGCGGCATGCACGCACCAGATCAGGGGAGTCCCGGGCCGCACTGCTTCTGCGGCGGTTTCAGAGTGAGGGGCGCGTTGGGCTCGGGTGAGTCCCGGGCGATGGCGGTCCGGTTCCCGACGGCCCGGGAGCGGGGGGTTCTTCTCCTGCTCGGCGGGGCCCTGGGCAAAGCCGCGATCGGCCTCCGGCTGGGGATCGGGGAGCGCACCGTGAAGAAGCACGTGGCGGTCCTGGACCACCG
>NZ_JBFBGN010000429.1:0-1043 GCF_040684675.1 Streptomyces sp. NPDC089915
GCCCTGAAGTCCGAGACCATCGGCCTCGCGGTCTCCCTGGAGCTCCCGCTCCTGATCGTCGACATCCAGCGCGGCGGCCCCTCCACCGGCCTGCCCACCAAGACCGAACAGGCCGACCTCCTCCAGGCCATGTACGGCCGCAACGGCGAAGCCCCCGTCCCCATCGTCGCGCCCAGGACGGCCGCCGACTGTTTCGACGCGGCCATCGAGGCCGCGCGCATCGCCCTCGACTACCGCACGCCCGTCTTCCTGCTCTCCGACGGCTACCTCGCCAACGGCTCCGAGCCCTGGCGGATCCCCCACCCCGACGAACTGCCCGACCTGCGGACCCGGTTCGCGACGGGCCCCAACCACACCCTGCCCGACGGTACGGAGGTCTTCTGGCCGTACAAGCGCGACCCGCAGACCCTGGCCCGCCCCTGGGCGGTCCCCGGCACGCCCGGCCTCGAACACCGCATCGGCGGGATCGAGAAGCAGGACGGCACGGGCAACATCTCCTACGACCCGGCCAACCACGACCTCATGGTCCGCACCCGCCAGGCCAAGGTCGACGGCATCACCGTCCCCGACCTCGACGTCGACGACCCGGACGGCGCCCGCACCCTCGTCCTCGGCTGGGGCTCCACCTACGGCCCCATCACCGCCGCCGTCCGCCGCCTGCGCACCACCGGAACCCCGATCGCGCAAGCACACCTGCGCCACCTCAACCCCTTCCCCGGCAACCTGGGCAGCGTCCTGGCCCGCTACGAGAAGGTCGTCCTGCCGGAGATGAACCTGGGCCAGCTCGCCACCCTCATCCGCGCCCGGTACCTGGTCGACGCCCGCTCCCACACCCAGGTCAACGGCATGCCGTTCAAGGCCGAGCAGCTCGCCACGGCCCTGAAGGAGGCCATCGATGACTGAGGCACTGACCCTGATCCCCAAGGCGGAGACCCCGCTCGCCGCCAGGGACTTCAAGTCGGACCAGGAGGTCCGCTGGTGTCCGGGCTGCGGGGACTACGCCGTCCTCGCCGCCGTCCAGGGCTTCATGCCCGAGCTCGGCC
>NZ_JBFBGN010000430.1:0-1043 GCF_040684675.1 Streptomyces sp. NPDC089915
GACGGCAACGGCCGCGACAACAACCCGGCCGACCAGGGCGACTGGAGCGCCGCCGGCGAGTGCGGCACCGGCTCCAAGGCCAGCGACTCCTCCTGACGATGCCCGCCTCGACCTGACGGACCTGTTCGTCTTCCCCGCCGCGGAGAGCGGACGCACCGTCCTGATCATGAACGTCAACCCCTTCGCCCCCACCCAGGGCGAGGCGTTCCACCCCGACGCCGTGTACCGCCTCAACGTGGACACCGACGGCGACCACATCGCCGACCTGGCGTTCAGCTTCGTCTTCTCCACCCCCGACGACGGCGGGCAGACGGTCACCGTCCACCGGGCGGCCGGCGATCAGGCGCGCCGGCACTCGGCGGACGGAGAGGCCGTCATCTCCGACGCGGCCGTCGCCTTCGGGGCCGATCCGAACGTCGTGACCGGCAACGGCTACCGGTTCTCCGCCGGGCTGCGCAGCGACCCGTTCTTCGCCGACCTCGACGGCATCGTCAACGACTTCACCTGGACCGGCAACGACTTCGGGATCGACAAGAACGTCTTCGGCATCGTGCTGGAGGTCCCCGACGCCGAACTCGGCGACGGTCCGATCGGCGTCTGGGCGCGGGTCAGCCTCCGGCAGGACGGCGAGCTGGTCTCCGTCGACCGCGGCGCCCACCCCTCCCTGACCGCGTACTTCAACGCGGAGGAGGTCAAGGAGAAGTACAACGCGGGCGAGCCGGCCGACGACTGGGACACCTACCGCGAGGCGTGGACCGCGGTCCTCGCCCACACCGGCGGATACGGCACCGAGGACGCCGAGGAGGCCCTGCGCACCGTGCTGCCGGACGTCCTGCGGTACGACCGCGGCCGGCCGGCCGCCTATCCGAACGGGCGCACGCTCACCGACGACGTCACCTCCGCCCGCCTCGCCATGGTCTCCGGCGGCAAGATCACGGACGATCACAGAACGGAAGAGCACACGACTGAACACCAGTCACCGCACAGGAAATATCGTAAGACCTCATCTGATATAAAAAGTCAGGGCGGTTGCGGTCGCGTGT
>NZ_JBFBGN010000431.1:0-1030 GCF_040684675.1 Streptomyces sp. NPDC089915
GGACCGTGCGCCTGACGCGACCGTCCCCGGCGCGTCGGTCGAGCTCCAGAGCGTTCCGACCGGCGGGCGTCCTGGCTGGAGCCTGGTGCCTGTCCTCGGCGCGATGGGCGATGTCCTCGTCATCAACATCCCCTCCCAGACGGTCACCAGTCTGACCCTCTCGCTGGCGTCCGCCGCGTCGCTGCTCCTGCGCTACAGGGCCCCGGAGGTGGCCCTGCTCGTCACGCTGCCCGCATACTGTTTCGGGTACCTCAACCTCGCACCGTTGATCGCGTTGTACTACATAGCCGCCCTTCGCGGCCCGGTCCTGGTGGGGTCGGCCGCGGCGGCGGTGACCGCCTTCCTCTACGGCCTCGTCTCCCCACCCTCCGGCAACCTCCCCCTCACGATCAGTCTGGACAGCCTGGACCCGTCCTATCCGCTGGAATGCTGCGCCCTACCGGCCCTGGCCGTCGTCATCGGCCGCTCCACACGGTCGCGGCACGAGCAGCTGAAGGAAGTACGGGCCCGCCAGGCGCTGGAGGAACGGCTGCACACCCAGGAAGCTCTGCACGCTGAACGCGCCCGGCTGGCGCGCGAGATGCACGACACCGTCTCCCACAAGATCAGCCTGATCAGCCTCCAGGCCGGCACGCTCCAGGTCGCCCGACCCGAGAACGTGAACGTCCACGACAGCGCCCAGCGCATCCAGCAACTGGCCGCCCAGACCGTCACCGAACTCCACGACATGCTCCACACGCTCCGCAACACCGGGGACACGGGCGCCGAACCACCGCCGGCACCCGGTTTCGCAGGCCTCGGCGAGCTGGTCGGGGACAGCGGCCTGCCCGTCCGCCTCGACCTCCCCGACGCCTGGCCGCACACATCGCGGGAAGTCGAAGGCGCCGTCTACCGCACGGTCCAGGAAGCCCTGACCAACATCCGCAAACACGCACCCGGAGCCGCAGTGCGAGTAGCGGTCACGGCCGACGACCACAGTCTGCGGGTCGAGGTCCGCAACGGATCCCCTTCCGGCGACGCACGCCCCCCG
>NZ_JBFBGN010000432.1:0-1027 GCF_040684675.1 Streptomyces sp. NPDC089915
CTGGCGCAGGGCGGGCGAGACGTGCTCCTTCCGCGCCGGGAGCTCCTTCAGCAGACGGCCCCGGAAGGCCTCCGCGAGGTAGTAGAGCAGGTCGCGGTCCTGGAGCCGGGCGGGCCAGGAGGCGTCGCCCTTGAGGATGGCGTCGATGCCGAAGGTGTGACGGACGATCTTGGCGTAACCGCAGAAGGAGACGGCGTGCGCGGGGGTGAGGGTGCCGTGCGCGACGACCTTGAGGGTCTGCTCGTCCAGCTCCGCGCCGAAGGAGTGCAGGGCGTCGGAGAGCATGTGCCAGGAGCGAGGGGTGGAGAACGGCTCCTCGGTCTTGGGCGGCTGCGACCAGAGGTGGTCGGGGCGGTCGGTGAGGTAGTCGGTGACCCAGGGGTGGATGCCGTGCTCGCCGGCCCACACCAGCCAGTCCTGCGCGGACGCCTGGAGGTGGACGTGGGTGAGCCGGTTGACCAGGGCGGAGGCGATGGGCCGGGCGAGGGCGTTGTCCGTGGCGCGGTTGCCGGCGCCGATGACGATGGACCCGGCGGGCAGTTCGTAGGAGCCGATCCGGCGGTCGAGGATCAGCGAGTAGAAGGCCTTCTGGAC
Organism: Streptomyces sp. NPDC089915; assembly: GCF_040684675.1. Lineage (NCBI taxonomy): Bacteria > Bacillati > Actinomycetota > Actinomycetes > Kitasatosporales > Streptomycetaceae > Streptomyces > Streptomyces sp. NPDC089915. The sequence goes on from NZ_JBFBGN010000432.1 coordinate 595, forward strand.
GTCCGGGCCGGCGGCGTTGAGCTCGTCGAGGAAGAGGCAGTACGGCTCGTCGCGGGCGATGGCCTCGGGCGGGCAGAACACCGAGCGTCCGTCACGGATCTGCGGCACGCCGATCAGGTCCTCGGGGGCGAGCTGCGTGCCGAGGAGGCTGACGCACTCCAGTCCCAGGGAGTCGGCGAACTTCCTGACGAGTGAGGACTTCCCGATGCCGGGCGCCCCCCAGAGGAAAACGGGCCGCACGGTGGCGAGACCGAGCAGGAGTTCGGGTATCTGGGCGGGGGTCACGGTGACGGCAGCCTGCACGGGCGGGAACGTCCTTCGGGGCGGGGCGGTTTGTGTCGGTCCGGCCAGTGTGGCCACACGGCACACCACACGGCATCCGGTTTTCCCGCGCGTGAAGCGGCGGCGGCGGGCGCGGCCGCCACACGCCGCC
>NZ_JBFBGN010000433.1:0-1027 GCF_040684675.1 Streptomyces sp. NPDC089915
AAGGCGCTGGGCGCGCTGCCGCTCGGCGCCGGCGTGGTCTGGCTGATGTCCGCGGCCCTCGCCGGCGACATCGTCACCCCCGGCGACGTGGGCCCGCACGACATCACCTTCGGGCTCTTCGGCCGGTTCCTCGGTACCATCTTCACCGGCCTGCTGGTGGTCCTGGTGTTCGTCATCGCCGGACTCGCCTGCGTCGTCGTGCTCATCGCGGGCGTGCTGTTCACCCTGGTCGCCGCCGTCGTCGGCCTGAACTCCTGCTTCCGCACCGGGGAGGTCCACGAACTGCTGCCGTCCCTGCTCTCACCGCTGCTGGTCTGGTCCCTCTTCGTCCTCCAGCTGTTCGACGGCCCGGACGTCGCCGCCCCGCCCGTCGTCCTCTACACCTTCATGCTCGGCGGCCCGCTGTCGGTGACGGCGCTGTCGCTGTGGGAGGTCCGCCGCCTGCGCACCCGGTACGGGGTGACCCTGGGCTCCCTCCTCGGCCGCTGACGGTCCGGGAGGACCTCACCGGATCACCGGATCGGGACGGTGGCGCAGCTGAACGCCGTGTCCCGGAGCAGCTCCGGAGTGACGGCGACGCCGGTCAGGTGCTCCGCCAGTGCGAACGCCGCCAGCGAGGACAGGTCCGTCTCCGGGGGCTCCCCGTCGAGGTGGAAGCCGGTCCGCTCCATGACGTCGAGGAGTTCGTCGGGCGCCGTGCCCCGGCGGTCCTCCGGGAACATGGGGTCGAACTCCAGGCGCAGCACCCCGTCCTCGGCCCGCAGGAACGTGCCGACGGCGTTGACGTTGACGAAGTGGGAGATCCAGCTCGTCCCGGCGGAGGCCGGCAGCGCCCGCTCCTCGGTGACGCCGAGGTAGCCGTTCGGCTCGATCAGGAGCGTCCAGCCGCCGACGGCCGTCATGCCGATCAGCTGGCTGTTGCCGTCGGTCCGGTCGAACCCGGCGAAGGCGGCGTCGGTGAGCGCCGATATGCCCTGGAGGGGCGCCTCCGGCCGCCCGCCCAGCCGGGTCACCACCTCGGCCGGGG
>NZ_JBFBGN010000434.1:0-1026 GCF_040684675.1 Streptomyces sp. NPDC089915
CCAGTCGGCCCGGTAGACGGGTTCGAGGTAGCGCTCCCCGAGGTCGGGGGCGATGGCGACCGCGGTCACCGGCCGGTCCCACTCGGCCAGCCACTGGGCGGCGCCGTTGACCACGGTCCCGGTGGAGCCGCCGAAGACGAAGCCGTGGCGGGCCAGTTGGTGGCAGGTGCGGATCGTGTCGGCTTCGTCGACGTGGACCACGTCGTCGATGTAGGAGGGGTCCAGGAGCGGGGGGCGGATGCTGGTCCCGAGGCCGGGGATCATGCGGCGGCTGGGCGGCCGCCCGAAGGTGGCTGAGCCCTCCGCGTCGATCGCGACGATGTGAACCGGGCGGTGCCAGGTGCGGAAGTAGCGGGCGCACCCCATCAGGGTCCCGGTGGTGCCGGCCCCGACGAAGAGCACGTCGAGGTCGGGGAAGGCCCGGGCGATCGCCGGTGCGGTGGTGCGGTAGTGGGCCGTGTGGTTGTTGGGGTTGGTGTACTGGTTGAGCCAGACATAGCGGTCGTCGGACGCGCACAGGGCGCGGACGTGGTCGATACGGGCGCCGAGCAGGCCGCCGTCGGGGGAGGGCTCGGTGATGACGTGGACCTCGCTGCCCAGGGCTTCCAGGAGCAGCCGGGTCGCCAGGTTGCAGCGGGAGTCCGTCACGCACACGAACCGGTAGCCCTTGCTGGCCGCGATCATGCTCAGTGCCACGCCGAGGTTGCCGGAGGAGGATTCGACCAGGACGGAGCCCTGGGAGAGCAGGCCGTCGCGTTCGGCAGCCTCGACCATCGCGTTCGCGGCCTTGAGCTTGATCGACCCGGCGAAGTTGAACCCTTCGCACTTCAGGAACAGCCGGTGTCCGGTGATCGCCTGGAGGTCGATGTAGAGATCGTCCTGGTTGAACGCCTGGGGGGTCGAGATGATCGGCATGGTCGCCTCCTTGTGTGCACACGCATCGGCGTACGGGTGCCGAGGCCCGGTGTGGCGGCGGTTCGGTAGCACCTCGTCGGCTGCGGGGCCTTCGGGGACTTCCAGTACGCG
>NZ_JBFBGN010000435.1:0-1022 GCF_040684675.1 Streptomyces sp. NPDC089915
GGACAACGGGATGATCTTGCCATCGCCACGCCGGGCGGAAGTCCGGCCCGGCTGCGGGACGGAGCCGACGGACTACCCTGGGGGTGAGGAGGTCGGTGCGGATGTGCCGCTGGCTCGCTTACTCGGGTTCCCCGCTGCTGCTCGACGCCGTGCTCTACCGCCCGGAGCATTCGCTGATCAACCAGAGCCTGCACGCGCGGATGGGGGTCGAGACCACCAACGGCGACGGCTTCGGCATCGGCTGGTACGGCACGGACGGGGACGGCACGCCGGCGGTCTTCCGGGACGTCGGGCCCGCCTGGAACAACCGGAACCTGCGGGAGCTCGCCGCGCACGTCCGCTCGCCGCTGTTCTTCGCGCACGTGCGCGCCTCCACGGGTTCGGCCGTGCAGCAGACCAACTGCCACCCCTTCCGTCACGGCCGATGGCTGTGGATGCACAACGGGGCGATCGCGGAGTTCCACCGGCTGCAGCGGGACCTGTGCATGGCCGTCGATCCGGCGCTCTTCCCGTACATCGAGGGGTCCACGGACTCCGAGGTGATGTTCTATCTGGCGGTCACCTTCGGGCTCGACCAGGACGTGCCGGGCGCGGTCGCGAGGATGGCCGGGCTGGTGGAGCGGCTCGGCAAGGAGCACGGCGTGCCGGAGCCGCTCCAGATGACGGTGGCGGTCAGCGACGGTCAGCGGGTGTGGGCCTTCCGGTACTCCAGCCAGGGCGCGTCCCGGTCGCTGTTCTACAGCAGCCGCGCCGAGACCGTCCGCCGCCTGCACCCGGACGTGGGCTACCTCGGCGAGCTCTCCGACGACACCCGGATCGTGGTGTCCGAGCCGCTCGGGGACCTGCCGGGGATGTGGAACGAGCTTCCCGAGGCCAGCTGCGCGGTCATCCCGTCCGGGCCGGAGCCGGACTACTTCCCCTTCATCCCGGAACCGGATGTCAACCCGCGGCTACCGTGAGGGACGCCTCATCGCTTCAGCCCCGCCGAGGAATGATCAGCCCCGCCGGCGTTTGAGGCGCGG
>NZ_JBFBGN010000436.1:0-1022 GCF_040684675.1 Streptomyces sp. NPDC089915
TCAAGCCCTACCGAGTCTGCGCCGGTCTCAAAAACGACGCGCCCGACATCACCGCCACCCACCTCACCCACCACCGCGCGTCCCGAAAACGGCGGGTTGCGGACTCGGCTGCCTGTCCGGTCTTCTTCGCCGCTGCCTCGACCCGGTGGTGGCGCGAGGCAGCGGCAGCAGCCGCCTTCTCAGCGGCCTCCAGCCTCACCAGGACCGTGTGGAGCTCCTCTCGTACGGCTGCCGCTTCACCCCGGGCCCGCTCCAGGACGGTGGCGGCCTCGGCGAGCTCCGTCAGGGCTTGTTCGTGGGCGGCCGTGGCTTCGGCTTCGGCGTGGCGAGCGGCTTCGAGGCGGCGCTCGTGTTCCCGCGCCCGCCGCTCGGCTACCGCATCCCGCACCGCCGCTGGCGGCTGGGTGGAGGGTGCCGGTGGCGTACGGGAGGCCGTGGCTGGGGAAGACGGTACAGCGCCAGGCCCGGGTGCTACGCCTTCGAACCCGACCCGTACCGTCGGGGCACTCGTCAGTCGGCCCGCGAGCCACCGCCGGCCGGCGCCCTCGTCGACGAGGAGGGCGTGGAAGATCTGCTCGATCTCCCGCAGGACACTCTCACTGACCCGCTCCCCCACCTCCCCCGCAAGCTGCACGCTCTCGCGGGCAAGCGCGCCGATCACCCGGTGCCGCTCGTGCGAGAGCACGCGCAGCCGCGCCCCGTCCAGTTCCCGATGCGCGGTCCGCAGCCGGCCGCCCAAGCGAAGGAAGGCGGCTGCGTCGGCGGGTCGTTCGCGGGCGAACAGGCCCGCGGACCAGAGCGCGAGGGTGGGTTTACGCAGGGCGGCGATCCGGCAGGCGGCCTCCGGGCTCTTCTCCTGCCGGGCCCGGGCGACGTATCCGTCACGGGCCGCAGTGAACTGCGTCGGGCGGAGCCCGTACAGCTCGGTGATCACCTGCTCCACATCCACACCCCCACCATGACCCCCACCAGCCCACACCGCACGGCCCCAAGCGCATGGGCGCCGTCGGGCGGGGCCCGGG
>NZ_JBFBGN010000437.1:0-1022 GCF_040684675.1 Streptomyces sp. NPDC089915
CGCCGTTCGGCGCGTCGCCCCGCTTGTGCCGGGCCCCCTGTACGTAGCCTCGTGGTCTCACCTCACCGGCAGGTGCCGGTCCTCGTGAGACCTCTTCCCGGCCGGTTCGGCTGACAGCCGTTCGGCCGGCCCCCATCGCCTTCCTCGCCGGGCCGGGTTCGGCCGGGACCTGCGGAGTACCCATGGACGTTCACATTGACGCGGGTTGCGGCCCGTTGGCCCTGCTGCGGGGCGGACCGCCCGGAATGCCGGAGCTGTTGCGGCTGCCGGCAGCCGAGGCGAATGCCTCGCGGCTGGTGGTGGCCTATTACGGGCGGCACCAGCACTTCGAGCGCACCGAGGACTCGGAGACCGTCGACGGCACCGTCCTCCCGGTCTTCCGGTTCACCTACAGCACGGCGATCGCGGAGTAGGCGCAGGAGTAGGAGCAGGAGGAGTCGAGCATGTCAGCAGTACACAAGGAACCCATCGCGATCCTAGGAATCGGCTGCCGGTTCCCCGGTGGCGTCACGACACCGGAGGACCTGTGGGAGCTGGCGGCCGACGGCCGCCACACCGCGGGACCCGTCCCCCCGCAACGGTGGAACGCCCGGGACCTCGGCGCGCTGCACGATCCGGACGAAGCGCGCCGGGCCGCCATCGGGTGCTTCCTCGACGGCGACGTGTGGGCCTGGGACGCCGCCGCGCTCGCGGTGGCCCCGGCCGAGCAGCGCTGGGTCGACCCGCAGTTCCGCCTGCTCGCGGAAGTCGCCTGGGAGGCCGTCGAGCACGCCGGGGTACCGATGGGGGTCATGCGCGGGTCGTGCACCGGCGTCTACGTCGGCACCTACGGGCTCGACAACGTCTTCCGCGAAGCCAGGCCCGCCGAGGACGCCCCGAACAGCCCTTACCTGTTCGGGAACTTCACCGCCGGGGCGGCCGGCCGAACGGCTTTCGCCCTGGACGCCCGAGGTCCGGCCATGGTGATCAGCACCCACTGCTCCTCCGGTCTGGTGGCCCTGGACGTGGCGTGCACGGCGCTG
>NZ_JBFBGN010000438.1:0-1022 GCF_040684675.1 Streptomyces sp. NPDC089915
TGGGGGCTCTCGGGTCGCGCGGCGGCGAAAGACCGCGAGGACGGCCCAGGAACGCCAGGGCTGTGGCCGTCGCGGATTGCGGGGTCCGGCGGGCTGTGTCAGCGTGGTTAGCCGTACGCCGGGGGAGGCCAGGGGCGGGGACACCCGAGGAATCCCGGACGAGGGGAAACCCATGAGGCACATACCGAGTACTGCCGTGAGCGCGGCCGCAGCGCTGCTCCTGTCCGTCGGCGGAGCCTCCGCCGCCTTCGCGGCCGATCCGAGCCCCAACCAGAGCGCGGCGGCGGCCCAGTTGTGCACCGACCTGAACCAACTCCGCTCCGACGCGACGGCACTGTCCGGACTGAGCCCGGCCTCCGCCACCAAGGACCAGGTCAAGAGCGCCTACAACGACGTCAAGGACGGCTGGGACGCGGTCTCGAAGTCCACGGCGGCATGGAACGCGGCCCAGAAGGAGGCCGTGAAGTCCGCGGCGGACGGGCTGAAGAAGACCTGGGACGACCTGCCGGGCAGCGTCACCGGAGCCGAGGCCGCGACCAAGCTGAAGCCGCAGGCCCAGCTGCTGGACACCGCGGTGAAGTCCGCCCGTACCGGCCTGAAGTGCCCGGGCTGACGACGACACCGGAACCGACGCACGGGCGAAGCCCCGCCACCAGACGGTGGCGGGGCTTCCTTCACCCGTTCGGGCTACGAGAACTTGCTGCGGGCGGACGCCGGTGCCGGAGCGGCCCGCCGGCCGCGGGCACGCCGGCCCGGGCGCGGGCTCCGCACCTCACCGTCGAGGCCCGCCGCCCGCCTCGCCCACCTCGCCGCCACGTCCTCGGGCACGCCCATCACCCGCAGCGATTCCTCCACGCTCGACTGACATCCCGGCAGGGAACAATGCAGCGGACTCACCGCCGCACCCGCCTCCTGATACGTCATCGACTCCGGCGGCAGCGGGCGGGCCTTGACCCGGCGCAGCAGCTCGGCGACCGGGGCCGGGGAGTCCACGACCTGGCCGGTGGGCATGATCGTGCCCA
>NZ_JBFBGN010000439.1:0-1017 GCF_040684675.1 Streptomyces sp. NPDC089915
GCCGCCCGGTCCGGGTCCGGCCGGCCCACCACCCGCAGGGCCAGCCCCGGCCACCCGGCCAGGCGGCGCAGGTTGGCGGTGTGCGCCAGCTCCGGGTGCGGGTGCGCCGGAAGCAGCCGCAGCAGCGGCGCGTCCGCCCGTACCGTGCCGTCGGGTGACAGCTCCCGTACGAGGAGGTGCTCGCCGGCCGCGCCCGCCACCTCGACCGCGCAGCCCAGCAGGCCCGGCTCGGCGTCCTGCGCGAGCAGCTCGGCGACGGCCTCGGCCGCCGGGCGGGCGAAGAGGGCGGCGAGCGGCTCCCGGTCCCAGGAGACGCCGGGTACGGGTGTCGCCCGCACCCCGCGCCCGGCGCCGAGCCGCCCGTCGGCGGAGACCGTCGCGCCCGTGATGCGCAGGCCCCCGCGGGCGAGCCCGGCGTGGTCGAGCACACCGCCGCCCAGGGCCACGGAGGCGGCCCCCGCGCCCCGGGCACGGGCGAGCCCGCCGGGGCGGACGTCCGACAGCGAGTACGGGACGCCGTCCGCGCCGAGGAGGTGGGTGACCACGCCCCCGTAGCCGGTCGCGGTCAGTACGGGCTCCCGGCACAGGCCGTGGACCCGCAGGCCGCCCCCGGAGGCGTAGGCGCGCCGGGCGCTCCCGGTCAGGCCGGGACCGCCCGTACCGGCGGCGAGCAGCGCGGCGGTGCGCAGCAGCGCCTCGAAGGCGGCGGCCAGGTCGGCCAGCCGCTGCCCCGCGCCGCGCTCCCGCGCGGCCCGAAGCCCCCGCACCACCCGCAGGGCGGCGGCCTCGGCACCGGGCAGCCCGGCGACCCGCGCGGTGTGCGCGGCCCGCAACAGCTCGGCCTGCACCACGGCACCCCCGGCGGCCACCCCGGCGGCGAGCGCCTCGGCCCCGACACCCCACAACGCGGCCCCGGCCCGCACCTGCGCGGCCGTGGGCGTCGAGGAGGGCCGTCAAGGGCATCAAGACCCAGTTCGTCCTCGACGCGCTGGTCAACAAGGAGAAGCTGGGCGTCAA
>NZ_JBFBGN010000440.1:0-1005 GCF_040684675.1 Streptomyces sp. NPDC089915
GTCCGGGTGCCGGGCGGCGAACTGGTAGGCGTTGACCCCGCCCAGGGAGTGCCCGAGGACCGGCACGGGGCCGAGTCCCAGATGCCGGTGGAGGGCGAGGACGTCGGCCGTGTAGTCCTCGCGCCCGTAGCGGTCGGCCCGGTCGGACTCCCCGTGCCCGCGCTGGTCGAGGGCGATCACCCGCCACCGCGGCGCCAGCGCCTCCGCGAGCGGAGCGAAGGCGGACGCTTCGTTGTAGTGCCCGTGCAGGGCGAGGAGCGGCTTCCCCGGACCACCGAAGTCCAGGTAGGACAGCCTCCGCCCGTCGGTCGTGAAGTACTCGCGCATGGCTTCGATCGTAGGAGCCGGCACTGACATGGGCGAAGCCTGCGCCGTATGAGGCCACGGACGACCGTCGGCGCAAGCGCCTTGCGGCCGGTCGCGGTCAGCGGCTGCCCGCGACGGCCTCGCCGTCGCGGACGGACAGCCGGTACTCGGCGGGGTGACGCACGGGTGGCCCCGGTGAGGTTTCCTCGCTGGTCCTTACGGTCCCGGCACCGGTGTCACGGTGCCGTTGGGGCCGCAGCGGACCGTCCACGGGGTTGCGGAGGGGGTGAGGTTCTCGTGGATGCGGATGTCGACCCGGGTCGCGGGGCGGTCGCCGGGGACCTGGGAGTGGGCGGCGGTGCAGGCCAGCTGGGACACGGCCGTCACGTCGAGGTCCCCGCTGCTGACGGCGCGCGGCACGTGGATGTCGACGGCGCCGTCGGCGGCGGTCGCGGTGAGCCGGCCCGCCATCGGGGGGACCTGGGTGACGAGGCCGCGGTCGCGTTCGGCGGGGGTCGGGCCCTCCAGGAGGAGGTCCAGTGCCTGCTGTGGGCTCAGCGGGCGGTCGGTGGGGCGGTCGACGGCGCGGATGCCGTAGGGGCCGGCGAAGTAGAGCTGGACGGTGCGGGCCCGCGTGCCCGGGGGCTGGATGCCCGAGGCGGGGGCGCCCGCCGTGGCCGGGCCGGTCGGGGTGATGCC